>JAEEZH010000160.1 GCA_016288495.1 Lachnospiraceae bacterium | reverse complement strand
CTTGATCACGGAATAGGGCAGGACGAACATACTGCAGCCCTGAAACAGTATTGCGATATAACCGATGACCGAGGCAACAAAATTTGTCGGTGCGATAAGTCCGAACGATACTACATCAAAGTCTACGGACACGGCTATCTTTTCCAGGTTTCCGTATTCATGAAGGACTCCCTTGGGATTTCCGGTGGAACCCGAAGTATATACCGCAAAGGCGGCATCATGCTCCGAGACCTCCTCGCATCCGGCAAGAGGCTCCATATGCCGGATCTTCTCCCATTCCTTAAAATCTATCGTCAGCCTGCATCCGCAGTCTTTTCTTATAAATTCTATACGCTCGGCAGGATAACCCTCTTCGATTGCAACGAAGGCAGCCCCGGCTTTCCACACCCCGAGCATCACGACAAAGGGCAGAACGCCTCTCGGCAGAAGGATCATCACGATATCCTCCCGTCCGATGCCGTTTTCCTTAAGATACCTGTAAACCTGTCCGGACAGTACATCAAGCTCCGAATAGGATAGGTTTACCGAAGCACAGTCGTTTAATACGGGCGCATCCGGTCTTTCTTTTACTGTTTTGAAAAATGAGTCGATGACTTTTGGCATATTTTTACTCCTCCCCGGCCTCTACCGGATTGATCTTCTGGTCTTCGTAATCTGCCGCGCCGAGATCGCATACCACAACCTCTCCGTCGCTTAAACCGCTTATGATCTGTGTATGATCGGAATCCTTCGCTCCGGTTTCAACATATCTCCTTTTTACCTTATTCCCCTTTTCAACGACGAACAGATAGCTTCCGTCGTCATCGGTATAAACGCATTCATTTGATATCCTCAAGGCGTTTGTCGTTTCATCGAGATCTATCGTAACGTCCGCCTCCATCCCGACTATCATCGGTTCTTCGGTATCGATCGATATCTCAACAGCCGCCTTTGCCTTGCCGGAGGCGTCGGCTTCCGCATACTGGCTGATGTTGAAAACCTCTCCGGTGTATCCTGTATCGCCTATATTTATCGACGCCTTCTGTCCGGTCTTCACCGAATCGATATCGTATTTTGACACGAGAAGCTTTACCTTATAGCTGTCAGCCTTCTGCATTTCAAATACCGGCGCACCCTTTTCGACCTGTGCGCCCTTATCCACATAGCATTTGGTTATGACCCCGTTTGAAGGGGAAACACAGCCTCCCTGGGCCTTTTTGAGTTCATTCATGGCCTGGTCGAATGAAAGCTCGTCCTGAGCCTGCTTCTGCTCATTCCCAAGCAGCTCGTCATAAGCCTTTATCATGGACTGGGCGGTATCGCGGTCGGTTTTCGCCTCGCTCCAGAGCCTTGTTACCGTTTCGAGGTCGTTCTGGATATTGAGATAATTTTCGTAGGTAGCCGGATCCATTCCTTCAAGGGGAAGACAGATCAGATCCCTCTGGCTCTTTGAGATCGAGTTATTGGTATCGGCGATCTGGTCCTGGATACGTTTTGAATCCTCGGCAAGCTGCATTACATTTGATTTATCCTCCAAAAGCTCAGCCTTTTTTAAGTCAACCTCTATCTTTGCAAGCTCGGCCTGTTTTGAGGATATCTCGCCCTGCATCTTTGTAATGTCGCTCTGGATCGACTGAGCCCTGCTGTTTCTTTCATAATCCTTGGCGTATTTTGCCGAATCCATGGATGCTATATTTGCCTTGATGGTTGCGTATACCACCTCGCACTGGGCTATCCGCGCTTTCGCGTCATCAACCTTTTTCTGATTTGTGGCCCTGCTGGTCTGTATCGCTTCAACGATCTTCTGATCGTATTCTATATTGTTCTGCGCAACATTGACTGCATTCTGCTGGGACTCACCGGCATAAGCTAAAAGAACGGTTCCTTTATTTACGCGCTCTCCCTTTGTCACGAATCTTTCCTCAATGGTTCCGGAAACATCCGCATATACCGTGACTATTTCATTTCCCTCGATATTTCCCGTAATATTGAGTTTCGGGGAAACGGTACCCGTATCCGCTGTTGTTACCCCAACGTCTTCCGGCAGCATATAATAATATACTCCGATTCCGACTGCGATCAAAACCACTACGATCAGTATCACTCTTTTTATAATCTTCATTTACTCCGCTCCTTTTAACGCCTCTACCATATCTATCACATTAACCCTGGATGATATGATAGCATTGACTGCAACCGAAACCACAAACGAGAAAATCACTGCCATCACATAAGGCAGTGCTGTGATATTTATCAGATAATCCCCGGTCGGATCCACCTTGTCCATCAGCTGTCCAAGGTATACGAGTCCAAAGGGAAGGCCTGCGAGAGAACCTATGCCCGTTAAAAACAGGTTCTGCTGCTGAAGTATCCAGCGGATCTTTGCGGATGCAAATCCGAGCACCTTCAGCGTGGCTATATCCTTCGTCTTTTCCATGAACGACAGTATTCCCATGTTAAACGTCGTGACGAAACCGACGATGACCGCGATCACGACTATGATATAGATCATGTCATTATTGTTTTCGTTGGCTTTGTGGTAGGCGTGAACATATTCCTTCCACGGCACCACGCCCGTGATCTCAGGTCTCGTCGTCTGATAGGATCTGGGTACGGACATATTCGTATATACGGTCAACGGCTCAAAATAGCCTCCGAGCTTTTCATAGCAGCTGCGGCTTAAGACTATCCCCTGGCTTTCGGGAGATGTATACAGCCTCGCCACGTTTATGATATATTCCTTTTTCTGGCCGGGCAGACGAAAGGTTATGTTTTCTCCCTCACGGATCCCAAGGAACTTTGCGGCCTTGGCGCTCAGGAGTGCCCCGTTTTCCGGCACTTCGACAAATTCGGCGTCTTCATTCTGAAACCGGTAGAGATTGCCGTCGCCGACCACCGTAAGGCTGTAAAGCCTGCTGTTTTTTCCCTTTGATATCTCGGCGTCCGTTGTCATCACCATCTGCCCGTCATACTGGCAGGCGTAGTCATACACCTGGGAAAAACTGCTGTTTGATGCAAAATTGATGGTGTACTGTGCAGGCTTCAGCTCTTTGAATATCCAGTCCTCCTGGACCGAAAAGATCTCCATCGCGCCGAAGCTTGCCATAAGGAGCGATGAACAAAGCGCAACGCCGATCATCCCCATGATCGACCGCCCCTTGTTTATGTTTATATCCCTTAGATTCCAGCGGGATGCAAAGCTCAGCTTCTTCCATATGAAGGTTTTTTCAAGCGGACCGGCGTTAGTCACCTTCGGGGCGTCGGGCTTAAGTATCTCGGATGCGTTGAGTATCAGCAGCTTTCTGCAGGAAAGATAGTTTGAAAGTCCTGTCAGGACCACTATGCATATGATAGCGGCCGGGACCAGAAAAGAGGTTT
>JAEEZH010000159.1 GCA_016288495.1 Lachnospiraceae bacterium | reverse complement strand
ACGCCAGGCCCAGTACAAGACCCAGGAAGGCCGGGCCATGCTCGCCCTCACTGAAGGCGACACCCACCACGGCGGCTGCGGAAATTGTAATTGATTTATGCAACGTACTGAAGCGTAACACAACACATACAAAATAAATATTCATCATCAGGAGGAAAATAAATGATAGAAGTAGATGTATTGAAGAAAGTCCCCGTCAGGGAACAGGACCCCAAGGAAAGGGCCACAAACTTCAAGGAAGTATGCCTGGGCTACAATAAAGAAGAAGCCATGGCAGAAGCTACAAGATGTATCAACTGCAAGAATGCACAGTGCATTACCGGCTGCCCCGTGTCCATCAATATCCCCGCCTTCATAGAGCAGGTAAAGAACGACAACGTGGAAGCAGCAGCCGACATCATCGCACAGTCGTCGGCCCTTCCTGCGGTATGCGGAAGAGTATGTCCCCAGGAAAGCCAGTGTGAAGGCAAGTGCATAAGAGGAATAAAGGGAGAACCCATCTCCATAGGAAAACTGGAAAGATACGTGGCGGATACCGCCAGGGAAATGGGTATAAAGCCCAAGGCAAATCCCAACAAGAAAGGCAAAAAAGTGGCCATTATCGGCTCCGGCCCTGCGGGACTTACCTGCGCGGGAGACCTGGCCAGACTGGGATATGAGGTAAAGATATTCGAAGCCCTGCATGAAGCCGGCGGAGTGCTGGTATACGGTATCCCCGAGTTCCGTCTTCCCAAGGATGACGTGGTCAAGAAAGAGATCGAAAATGTGAAGGCCCTGGGAGTGGAGATCGAGACAAACGTGGTCATCGGAAAATCCACCACCGTGGATGAGCTTATGGAAAGTGAAGGCTTTGATGCCGTATTCATCGGATCCGGAGCAGGACTGCCCAAGTTCATGAGGATACCCGGTGAGCAGGCTCTGGGCGTATTCTCCGCAAACGAGTATCTCACCAGAAGCAATCTTATGAAGGCCTTTAAGGAGGATTCCTCAACTCCCATTATGAGAGGAAAGAAGGTCTGCGTGGTAGGCGGCGGAAACGTGGCCATGGATGCTGCAAGGACAGCGTTGAGACTGGGTGGGGAAGTGCATATCGTATACCGTCGTTCCGAGGAAGAACTGCCTGCCAGAGTGGAAGAAGTACATCACGCAAAGGAAGAAGGCGTGATCTTTAACCTGCTGTGCAATCCCGTGGAGATCCTGGAGGATGAAAAAGGCTGGGTACGCGGTATGAAATGCATACGCATGGAACTGGGAGAGCCCGACGAGTCAGGCAGAAGAAGACCCGTGGAGGTACCCGGATCCGAATTTGAGATAGAGGCGGATGCGGTGATCATGTCACTGGGAACATCCCCCAATCCTCTGATCTCATCCACTACGGAAGGCCTGGATGTAAACAAGTATGGCTGCATAGTGGCAAAGGATGAGGACGGATCCACCACGAAGAAGGGTGTATACGCCGGCGGCGATGCGGTTACAGGCGCTGCAACGGTCATACTGGCCATGGGTGCAGGCAAGACGGCCGCAAAGGGTATCGACGAGTACCTGTCTAAATAACCAAAGTGAAGATAGATATAATCTGTGTAGGAAAAATAAAAGAAAGATTTTTTACGGATGCCATTGAGGAGTATTCAAAGCGTATGTCAAGATACTGCGAACTGAGCATCCTGCAGGTGAAGGATGAAAACGCCCCCGAAAACCTGAGCGATCTGCAGACGGAGCAGATCCTTAAGGCTGAGGGGGAACGCATCCTTCAGAAGATCCCGGAGAGAACATATCTTATCGCCCTTTGTATAGAGGGCAAGGAGATGACCTCCGAAGGGCTTTCCCAAAAGCTTTCCGAACTCATGACCAGCGAACGGGGCAGGTTCACCTTTGTGATAGGCGGTTCCCTGGGGCTCTGGGATGAGATAAAGAAGAAAGCCGATCTGCGGCTTTCCTTTTCAAAGATGACTTTTCCGCACCAGCTCATGCGGGTGATACTGCTGGAGCAGATATACAGGTGCTTTCGGATAATGTATAATGAACCCTACCATAAGTAAGAAGTCAGGAGAAAAAGAATATGAACATGTATGATCTGATCCTCAGAAAAAGAGAGGGCGGCACCATCGATACAAAGGAAATGTATGACATGATAGTTGATTATACCAAGGGCAGGATCCCTGACTATCAGATGTCTGCTTTTCTGATGGCTGTGTATTTCAGAGGACTTTCAGATCCGGAGACACTGGATCTGACCATGGCCATGGCCTATTCGGGAGAGGTGCTGGACCTTTCCGATGTGGGCGGCGTGACTGCGGACAAGCATTCCACCGGAGGAGTGGGGGATAAGACCTCCCTGGTACTGACTCCGCTGGTGGCTTCCTGCGGCGTAAAGATGGCGAAGATGAGCGGCAGGGGCCTGGGCCACACGGGAGGTACCATAGATAAGCTGGAATCCATTCCCGGTTTCCATACCGAGCTGAGCATGGAGGAGTTTAAGGACAACGTGAGGGAGCACGGTATCTCATTGATGGGCCAGAGCGCAAAGATAGCTCCCGCCGATAAGCTTCTTTATGCACTGAGGGATGTCACCGCCACGGTGGACAATATCTCTCTTATAGCTTCGTCCATAATGTCGAAAAAGATAGCAGCCGGAACCGATCTCATCGTGCTGGACGTAAAGACCGGAAGCGGAGCCTTTATGAAAAAATACGAGGATTCCATGGACCTGGCTTCAAAGATGGCCTGGCTGGGAAAGAGAGCCGGCAAAAATGTGGAATATGTGATCTCCAATATGGACCAGCCTCTCGGAAATATGGTGGGAAATGCCCTGGAGGTAAAGGAAGCCATAGATACCCTGAACGGCAAGGGCCCCGAGGACCTGAGGGAGCTCTGCATCTGTCTGGGAAGTCTGATCCTCACCGGTACAGGCAAGGCGGAAAGTATGAAAAAAGCGGCAGACATGCTGAATGATGCCATCGAAAGCGGCAGAGCCATAGGCAAGTTCAGGGAATTCGTAAAGGCACAGGGGGGACTGGCCGAGGCGGTGAACAATCCCGAAATGCTGCCGGAGAGCATGCTGATAGAACCTTTCTACGCCACCTGTGACGGATATATAAAGCATATGGACTGTGAAAAGGTGGGACTGGCCTGTCTGATCCTGGGGGGCGGAAGATATACCAAGGAGAGCGTCATCGATCTTTCTGTGGGACTGGAATTAAAGAAAAAGGTCTCCGATGAAGTGAAAGAGGGAGATGTGCTGGCTTATCTTTACGCGAACGATAAGGAAAAGCTGGAGGACGCCAGGGAAAAAATGGCAGAGGTATATGAGTTCTCCTCAACTCCCGTGGAAAAGCCCGAGCTGATCAGATTTATTTCGAGGGATTGATCTTATATGGAAGCAGACGTTCAGATATTTGAAATGTCCGAAAAAGCGGCGCAGAACATTTTCGGACAGTTTGATGAATTTTTAAAGCTTATCGAGCGCACCCTGAAGGTGGATATCGTTTTTCGTGACGACAAGATAAAGGTATGCGGACCGGCGGGAGAAGTGAAAAGGGCGGTATCGGTCATCGAACAGCTCAACAAGCTTTCGGACAGAGGGAATACCATTACCAGACAGAATGTGGATTACGCCCTTTCCCTGGCTCTTGAAAACAGGGAAAAGGAGCTTGTCAGGATCGATGACGAGATCATCTGCCACACCGTGCAGGGTAAACCGGTGAAGCCCAAGACCGTGGGGCAGAAGGATTATGTGGACGCCATAAAAAAGAACATGGTGGTCTTCGGTATCGGACCTGCCGGAACCGGAAAGACCTATCTGGCCATGGCCATGGCCATAACTGCCTTTAAGACAGGAGAGGTCTCCAGGATAATCATGACCAGGCCCGCCATAGAGGCCGGGGAAAAGCTGGGGTTTCTGCCGGGGGATCTGCAGTCAAAGGTAGATCCGTATCTGAGACCTCTTTATGACGCCCTTTATCAGATAATGGGGGCGGACAATTTTATGAAAAATATGGAAAAGGGTCTCATTGAGGTGGCTCCGCTGGCTTATATGCGCGGCCGTACCCTGGACAATGCCTATATCATACTGGACGAGGCCCAGAACACCACCCCCGCCCAGATGAAGATGTTCCTGACAAGGATAGGCTTCGGGTCTAAGGTCATCATAACCGGAGACCAGACACAGAAGGATCTGCCCCCGGGGCAGAGCTCGGGACTTGACGTGGCAGTCAGGATCTTAAGGGATATAGAGGATATAAAGGTCTGTAACCTGACAGCCATGGATGTGGTGAGACATCCTCTGGTACAGCGGATAGTAAATGCCTATGACAGATATGAGGAAAATCAGAATAAAAAGAGGGAAAAGGAACCGTCAAAGCGGGTAAAGAAGGATGGAAGAAAATAAAAAGACATCACTTGAGGAATTATTCCTCTCTGCAATCATTTTTGCGGTGACCGTGGCTTTTGCCTCGCTTGGAGGATATTTCTCCTATTTTGAAGGAACCGAGCTCATAAGGACGGTATGCGTAGGCGCCATCATGGGCTTTTGCATGATATTCACCCTGGAATTTGTCAGGATGAAGGATCTCTTCATGCCCGGCATGAGGGGAGCCCAGCGTTTTATGACCATCATCTATGTGGTGATGATGCTCCTTGGTGTCATCGGAGCCAGACTGTCACCCCTGATCATTCCTCTGGGGGCGCTGGTGCTGATGATCCTTTTTCTTTCTTCGCCCATAGTGGCCATGGCGGCCCTGTTTTCCGCGGCGTCCGTCATGCTCTGCGTCGGCAGGCTCCATGCGGGTTATGTTTTTGACCTGATCATCCCGGTCTTCGCCATGCTGATCCTGTTTTCGAAAGAGAGCAGTTCTCCCTCCAGGGTCTCCCTTTCCCATCAGCTGAAAAAGCTTCTGCTGGTGGCCATAGCCAGAGGCGTGTGCACCATAGTCTTTGTCATAGCCGCCGGGGGGGCGGGAAAGAGGACGGTGATAGCCGCCCTTATCGGGATAATCCTGGATCTCGTGCTCTCAGCGGTGTTCCTGAGGGTCCTGACCTATTACCGTTTCCAGTCCGTTACGGGCAGGTATGAGCAGATAAACGATCCGGAGTTCGAGCTTCTGCTGGAGCTCAAGCAGGCCAATCATGATGAATATATGATCGCCGTCCATTCCGCCATGCTCTGCATGAAGGTGGCAAAGGAGATGGGAGCGAGAGTCCAGCTGTGTAAATGCCTGGGGTATTATCACCGGATAGGCGTGCTGGAAAACGATGCGAAGGGCATGTCGCCGGTCATCGCCGAGGAATACAGATTTCCCGCTGCGGCGGTGGAACTGATCGATGAATACTGCATGGCCGGGGAATTGCCGGTTAAGAATACGGAGACGATAATCTGTATCATGGCAAACGACATTGTGGCTTCCATCAGATATCTGGTGGGAAAAAATCAGGCCATGCCGGATACCGAAAAGGTCATAGATCTGGTTTTACAAAAAAGATATGATGCCGGTATCTTTGACGGGTGCAATATGACGGTGGGAAATTACAGAAAGCTTAAGGAATGCTTTAAAAAGGAGAAGCTCTACTATGACTTTCTACGTTGAAAGTGAAGTGGGGGAGGTGCCCGGGATCGATGTGAAGGAACTGTTAAAGGAGATCACCATCGCTGTCCTTGACATTGAGGGATGCCCCTATGAGGCTACGGTCAGCCTGCTTCTGACAGACGACGCCTCCATAAAAGAGATAAACGCGGCCCAGCGGGGGAAGGATGAGGTGACGGATGTTCTGTCCTTCCCGGCCTTTGAGTATCCGGCTCCGGCGGATTTTGACGCCGTGGACAAACATGACGACTGTTTT
>JAEEZH010000158.1 GCA_016288495.1 Lachnospiraceae bacterium | reverse complement strand
GACTATATCCATACTGCCCGCTTCTATCTTAGAAAAATCCAGGATGTCATTAATAAGCGCAAGAAGCATTTTCCCGGCTCCCGCTATGCCGTTTGCATCTTTAACGATCTCGTCCGATGCGCTCTTGTCTCTCAGGATCAGCTCATTCAGCCCCAATATGGAATTAATGGGCGTTCTGATCTCATGGCTCATGCTGGAAAAGAATCTGTTCTGTGAACGGTTCAGCTCTTCTGCCCTCTCTGCCTCTTTCTTTGCTATCCTGTTTTCCTGCTTGAAAAGACGATTCTGGAATATGACCATGACCAGGCACACAACACCCACCATGATTATGGAAATGAAGGTATCCACATAAGACATGGCTTTGGAATGCTTAAACACCATTTCCGGATGATAATACGCCGTAAGATAGCAGAACAGCGTCATAATGAATACCAGGACCAGCATAACACTTCGCCATGTACCCGATAAAACCAGACCCACATAAAGAAAAGCAAATATAAAACATAGAAAGCCTCCGCCTTCTATGCCGCCTCCGAAGAAGAAAATGCCCGGAAGTATAAAGAAAATCAGCCCTACCACTATAAGTCGGGCAGTTATATCTATCCTGTTAAAGTATATTCCCATATAGGTGAAGATGGGCACAAGGATCAGGGTAGCGATCAAGATCCCTATCTCCACCAGGCTCTCACCGAATATTATATCGCCAATAAGTGCAACAGCCACTGCCATGTCGCTTATGATGGTAAGAAGGACAAAAACCCGGTCCGCAAAACTCTTGCCCGGATCCCTTATCAGGTCAATGACGCTTTTTATCAGCCTTATCACTGTCATATTCCGTCACCTCCCCTGCTCACCCGTATTTTCGGAAGGAGACGGGCCATCACCCGCTCGAATTCATTTGTATTGATGGGCTTACCCACAAATCCGTCAAAGCCCTCTCTCATAAACATCTCCTTGGCACCTGATACCACGTTTGCGGTCAGCGCGATAAATACCGCGTTCTGATCGGTGGCCATCCGCCTAGCCCTGATCATCTTCATGGCCTCCACGCCATCCATCTCAGGCATCATATGATCCATAAATATCACATCATATTTTTCTGCCATACATTTTTCGATGGCCTGCTTGCCGCTGTTTGCCGTGTCGGTAATGATGCCGTAGTCCTTAAAAAGTCCTGTGGCCACCACAAGGTTCATTGGCTCATCATCCACCACCAGAGCCTTAATACCGTTCAGGTCCGGCCTCTCAAATCTTTCTGTCAGTTCCAGATCCTTTGCATTCTTGCCTTCATTAAGGATCTTTATTATGGGATAAGCGTACAGGGGCTTTGGCATGATTATCACCCTGCTGTCTCTGTCCACTTTAAAGCTGTCTGATGCTGATATGGCAATAACCACATCGCCTTTGCTCAGTTCATCAAAGAATCCGGCATTTTCCTCATACTCTTCTTCGCCCATGAAAATATATTTCACATTAAGCTTTTCCATAAGCCGCTTCACTTCGGATAAGGTTTCGGCCGGATACACCGGTACCCTCATTCCCGAAGCCAGGTTTGTGGCCATCAAACGATGAAAATCTCTGAGTTTAGGCACCTTGTATTTATCGGATTTCACATGGAAAAGAATGTCCCCTTCGTATGTGTCATCAAGTTTCAGACAAGGTGTGGAATCAACCACCTGCTGAGGGATGGTAACTTTAACCACGGTTCCCTGCCCCTTGCTGCTCTCCAGCTTCACGAAACCGCCCATACTATGCACAAAGCCGTATACGATGGTGAGGCCCAGCCCCACGCCTCCGGAGCTTCTGTTTCTCTTTTTATTTGCCTGATACAGGCCTCTGGAAGCCATATATATATCCTTACGTCCCATACCCCTGCCGGTATCAGTCACCTCGATGCACAGGTTCACTCCGTAGTTCTTGTTCTCCGTGTACAGCCTTATAAGGATACCACCGTTTTCCGTGAACTTTATGGCGTTTGAGACCAGATGTCTGAAGATCTTGTGAAGCTTTTTTATGTCTCCCCTCATGATCATTGGCACATCCACTGCTATATCCACCACCAGTTCCAGGTCATCATTGTCATGATTCATCCTGAAGCTGGTGACCACATCATTGATAAGCGATGTGCTCACATAATCTTCTTCCTCCAGGAACACATCATTTCGCCTCACCTCTGTATAATCCTGAATGTCATCTATCTGCCCCGTCAGTCGAAGTCCGGCTTCCTTGATGGCGTAGGCCTCCGAATACTGGCCCTTCTTTATCAGGAGGTCCGACATTCCGTTTACCACATTAACAGGTGTTCTTAGCTCATGGGATATATTTGAAAGAAAGTCGTCCATATCGCTGATATTGGCTTCCAGAAGTCTGTCCTTTTCAGCCTCGGATTCTTTTGATGCTTTTCTAATCTGTATGATCTTAATACTTGAAAGATACACAAAAAACATTATGACCACATGCAGGATGACCCTGGACACCGT
>JAEEZH010000157.1 GCA_016288495.1 Lachnospiraceae bacterium | reverse complement strand
GGATCACGTGGGATGAGGGTTTCACCAGATAATCCGCGGCACCCAGGGAAGACGCCTTCTTTATGATGTCCAGACTCTTCTCACTGGTCATGAACACGACGGGAATATCCCACCTGCTCCTGATCTTTTCATAGGAATCAAAGCCATCGGTATCGGGCATCACCAGATCAAGGAAGATCAGATCTATTTTATTTTTTTCAAGGATGGCCTCCGCCCGGGCATAGGATTTCGCCGTAAGCACCCTGCATCCGGGTATGCTTCCGATTATGGCCTCACCTACATTGAGAGCCAGCTGGTCGTCATCTATCAAAAGTATTTCAGCGGTTTTTCTGCCGCCGTGATACAGTTCAAAGCCATTGTCTTCAGTAATGATGTTCAGCATGATCTCAGCTATCTCGGGATCGAACTGTCCGCCCTTACCCTCCTTAAGCTGTCTGCAGACCTCATCCTTAGACAGAGCCTTCCTGTGGTTCCTTTCGCAGCACATGGAATCGCAGGCGTCGGCAACGGCTATTATCCTGGCGATCTCGGGGATGTTCTTTCTGGCCAGGCCGTACGGATACCCGGTACCGTCATATCTTTCATGATGATATTTTGCGGCAAAGCCCAAAGCCTCCTGATCATACAGTTTTCTCACCATATGATAGCCGGCTACGGGATGTGTCTTTATACAGTCAAAATCCGAAGGATCAAGGCTTTCTGTCTTGTATAAGACATGCTCCGGCACAGTCAGCATGCCCACATCGTAACAAAGAGCCGCATGCCTGATGACCTCAAGCTCTTCCTGTTTTTTGCCCATGCGCCGTCCTATTTCCACCGCAAAGGCAGCCACCCGCTCGTAATGCTCCGGATCATGCAGAGCCTTCAGATCGGTGAGACGCGCCATAAGGTCAGCCAGTTTTTCATTTTTGTCTTCGACTTTCTTACTCTTGTTTCTCTCTAAAAGGAACAAAACCATAAACAAAAGACAGGCCAAAGCAAAAGCGATCTCCATCATCTCTTTTTACGTTTATCCTTTCCGAATGTCATCTGGGAAAAATAGTCCAGCAGGCATTCTCTCAAAAGTGCCAGCGACTTTGTGGCGGCAGAGGATCTGATCCTCTCCCTGTTTCCGGGGAAATCGAAGCCCCTGACCAGTACCGAGCCGCAAACACAAACACCGATATACACCCTGCCCACGGGAATCTCTTCGGTCCCTCCGTCAGGGCCTGCCAGTCCCGTTACGGCCACGCAAACATCGGACTTTGTCATATCGCAGCCTCCGATAGCCATTTCACGGGCGGTCTGCTCGCTCACGGCGCCGTATTTGAGCAGCGTGCTCTTCTTAACACCCAGATACTTTCTCTTAGCCTTGTTTGAATATGTGATGAAGCCTTCCTTGAACATCTCCGACGCCCCGGGCACGGAGACGATCCTGGAAGCCACCATACCTCCGGTACAGGATTCGGCGGTGACCAGCGTCAGCTCGTTTTCCCTCAAAAGATCCACTATGACCTTTTCAAGGGTCACCTCATCTTCGGTAGAATAGATATATGCCCCGAACCGGCTTTTCAGTTCCTTTACCACGGGCTTTATCAGCTTTACGGCCTCTTTTTCCGAATCCGCCATGGCACTCACCCGCACATGGACCTCGCCGTCCTTTGCATAGGTGGCTATGGTGGGATTGGTCTGATTATCTATCAGATCCAGCATCATGGTCTCCGCCTTTGACTCACCCACGCCGCAGATCTTGACCATCCTGGAAACAAGGGTGGAGGGATTCAGAGAATCCAGATAGGGATAGATGCTGTCCGCGAACATGCTCTTCAGCTCATGGGGAGGTCCCGGCATGAGAATGATACGAACCTTGTCTTTTTCGATTATGATACCGGGAGCGGTGCCATTGGGATTGTGTACGGTTATGGCCCCTTCCGGAACCAGGGCCTGCTTCCAGTTATTCTCTGTTATCTTTTTCGTGAGCTTTGACATCCTTTCCTTGATGTATTCAAGCTCCTCCTTATTCTCTTTCAGTTCAAGTCCGCAAACCTTTGCCACGGTTTCCTTGGTCAGATCATCCTGAGTGGGTCCCAGACCTCCGCTGATAAGAATGATATCCGATCTGTCCATGGCGGTCTTAAGGACCTGGGAAAGACGTTCTTCATTATCTCCCACCACAGTCTGGTAATAGCAGGAAAGCCCAAGAGCCGCACACCTTTCGGAAAGATAGGCGGCGTTGGTATTGACAATATTTCCGAGCAGCAGTTCGGTTCCCACAAAGATCATCTCAACCTTCATTTAAAATCCTCCCTCAGAAATAACACTGATATTCTTATAAAGATAGTCCCCCAGCGAGATAAGCGTCAGTGCCAGGGCGATCCACTTCACCACTTCCACCGTCAACGCATACCAGGGATAAGCCAGATCTATTATCAGCAAAATGATCAGCAGCATGTGGGAAACCGTTTTCAGCTTTCCCCAGTATCCGGCAGCGATCACCTTGCCCTGCTCGCAGGCAATGAGCCTGAAGCCGCTTATTATAAACTCCCTGGCCACTATGATGATCACAAACCAGGCGGGCAGAAAGCCCAGCTCCACGAAACAGATAAGGGCTGAGCACACCAGAAGCTTGTCCGCCAGCGGATCCATAAACTTGCCGAAATTTGTCACCAGATTATGCTTTCTGGCCAGCATCCCGTCAAACATATCCGTAAGGGACGCTGCGCAGAAAATCACAAGAGCAATCCATTTTGCCGCGGGAAACGCTTCCGAAGCACTCATCTGGAAAAATATGTAAAAGGGTATCATAAGCACCCTGAGTACCGTCAGTTTGTTGGGCAGATTCATCTTACCTCCTCACCTGTCAGATCATAACCGCTGTTTCCCGTTATCCTGGCTTTAACAAACGATCCCGACATCAACTGTTCATCAGTTTCCAAAAAGATCAGTCCGTCCACATCCGGAGCATCGCGGTAAGTCCTTCCCACGTAAACCCCACTCTCCACGTCACGGCCCTCGATAAACACATCAACCACTCTGCCTATAAGTTTCCCGTCATTCTCAAACCGCAGCTTCTGCTGAAAAGACATGAGCTCATCACGTCTTGCTTCCCTGATCTCATCATCAATCTGTCCGTCCATCTCACAGGCCACGGTACCTTCCTCGGGAGAATAGGCAAAAACGCCGACCCTGTCAAAATCAGCCTGTTCAAGCAGCCTCAGGCTCTTCTCATGATCACCGTCGCTTTCCCCGGGAAAACCGGAGATAAAAGTGGTCCTCAGACAGATATCCGGAATGGCACTCCTCAATCTCTTCACAGTGTCCAGGATATCTGAAGAAGTACATCTGCGCCCCATACGCCGCAATACATCATCCGATCCGCTCTGAACGGGCATGTCGATATAATTGCAGATCTTGTCCTGACCTGCGATCACCCGGATCAACGCATCATCTATCTCCTCAGGATAGCAATACAGCAGCCTGATCCACTTTATACCGTCTATCTCACACAGGCGTTCCAAAAGCTGGGGCAAAGACTTTTTGCCATAGAGATCCACCCCGTAGACGGTGATCTCCTGAGCCACAAGACACAGCTCCACCACTCCCTTTTGAGCAAGGGAACGGGCTTCCTCTATCAGCTCTTCCATGGGGAAGGACCTGTAGCTGCCTCTGACCTTTGGTATGATACAATAAGTGCATCTCTTGTCACAGCCCTCCGCCACCTTGAGGTATGCACTGTGTCCGGTGCCCGACAATTGCCGGTTTTCGGGCCTGTACAGGACTCTGTTCTCACTTTCGAGAATACAGGTCTTTTCTCCTGCCATGACCTGTCTGACTGCGTCTGCGATCTTATCATAGGCAGTGGTGCCTACTATGGCGTCCACCTCAGGCAGGTCTTTTTTTATGTCCTCGGGATATCTCTGGGCCAGGCAGCCGCAGACTATGATGCCCTTCAGTTTGCCCTTGTTCTTCAGCTCCCCATAATATATGATATCGTCAATACTCTCCTGCTTTGCATCTCCTATAAAACAGCAGGTATTGATCACCACCACATCGGCCTCGTCCTCATCATCGGTAAAATAAAAGCCTTCACCGGAAAGAATGCCGCTCATCTGCTCGGAATCCACCAGATTCTTGTCACATCCCAACGACACAAAGAGAATCCTCACCGGATTCTCTTCAAAACGCTTCGCAGCCGGGGCTGCATCTTTTATCTGTTCAGACAGGCCGCCCATAATGGCTTATTCTTCTTCGGGAAGAATAGTTACATTGCCGTTTTCCAGCTCCTCCACTGCTATGGAAAGCGCCTTCTTGGGCATACCGTCCTTTGATGTCATCTTCACCAGAGGCTCATCGCCGTCAACGATCTGACGTGCTCTCTTTGCGGTAGCTATGACTATGGAATAACGGCTGTTGATCACGGGATGCTCGGCATCCTCGGCACCGCTGTTTACCACGTTCATAAGGTCTGAATAAGATGGATGTAACATATTTTTCTCCTTTTTCTATAATGAATGATCAGTAACTCAATCACTGAATACCTTAAGTTCCTGCCTCAGCCGCTCTATCAGCTCACCCTGGACTCTGGTGGAATGGGAGGCCGCCGATATGACCTGATGAAGGGTCTCTACACATTCCTCCAGGTCATCGTTTACCAGCACGTAATCATACTGCTCTATGCCTTCGGACTCCTCACCGGCTCTCCTCAAACGCTTATTGATCACCTCTTCGGTCTCCGTCCCGCGTTTTACGAGGCGGTTTTTAAGCTCCGCTGCGCTGGGAGGCACCACAAATATCAAAAGCGTATCCTTGTACTTTTCCTTTATCTTGAGGGCTCCCTGGATCTCTATCTCCAGGATCACGTTCTTCCCGGCCTCTCTCCATTCCTTCACAAAAGAAGCGGGAGTCCCGTAATAATTATCCACGAATTTTGCATATTCAAGGAGCTCGTCCTTAGCTATCATCTCCTCGAACTCTTCAACGGTCTTGAAGAAATATTCGATGCCCTCACGCTCCGTGCCCCGCGGCTTGCGGGTAGTTGCGGATACTGACAAAATATATTCCTTTTCATACCGGCTTGTCAAGAGCTTTACCAAAGTGCCTTTTCCGGTGCCGGCAAACCCGGATATAACTATCAGCTGTCCTTTTTCCAAAGAATACTCCTTTCGGACCGGGTCACTCAATATTCTGGACCTGCTCCCTGATCTTTTCGATAAGTGTCTTCACCTCGATGGCTGTATTGGACAATTTCAGATCGTTGGATTTTGAAAGGGTGGTATTAGCCTCCCTGTTCATCTCCTGGGCGATGAAATCAAGCTTCCTGCCCACTGCAGCCGACAGGTTAAGCTCATGCTCCATGGCATCGATATGCGCCTTCAGGCGGACTATCTCTTCATCCACCGCCGCCTTGTCGGCAAAAATGGTGACTTCGGTCACGAGCCTTGCCTCATCTATCTGGGCATCCCCCAAAAGCTCCCTGACCTTGTCGGACAGGTTCTGCCTGTACTCGGCTACGATACCGGGGGCTCTCTCCTCTATCTCGCCCACGAAGCCTCTCAGATCGGAAAGCTTACCCAGCAGATCAGTCTTGAGCTTTTCTCCCTCTGCCAGCCGCGACCTGTCAAACATCCGGCAGGCTTCCTCAAGGGCGGCCAGAAGATGTTCGTTCATCACGTCATCATCCTCAGCCACCTCGGCCAGATTGAACACTCCCTGAAAAGAAGCCAGCCTGACGGCACTCTTCAGATCATTTTCAAGAGAAAACTCATCTGCCATCTCTCCGATATATTTTACATATTCTTCGGCCAGATTCCTGTTAAATGTCAGCTGGGTATCATTTCCCGAAAGATTTTCATAGGTGATATATACATCTATTTTTCCGCGCTGCGCATGCTCCCTGATGGCATTCCTCACAGCGCCTTCCAGCATATTCAGTCTCCGGGGCATCTTTATCCCCAGATCCAGATAACGGTGATTGACCGACTTCATTTCCACGCAGATACGTATATCCTCATCAGCGTATTCACCGCGGCCGAAGCCCGTCATACTCTTTATACCTTTATCCAAAACAAATCTCCTCTATAAGCTACAGCTCCCATCCGGCTGCTTAAAATCCGGTCACTTCCACTTTGCACTTGACAGAAGAGCCCCGGACATTCATGGTAACCTGACATTTACCGTTTCCTACAGCCCTTACGGTTCCCGTATTCTGATCCACCTCTGCCACCAGAGGATCCGAGGTATCGTAGGTGGCGTCCTTTGTCTTTATCTTTTTGTCCTTAAGCTTCAGGTCAAAGGTGGGATACTCAGGAGCCAGAGTAATGCTCTTTGCAGTGAGCTCCATCTGGGGCACCGTTATCTTACATTTCAGAGCGGTCTTTCCCATCATGGCCTTTATCACGGAGCCGCCGCACTTTATGGTCTCGTAATCACCGGTGATGGCGTTCACGGATACCACATCGGGCTTGGCCGATTCATATACCACATCCTGGTACAGTCCGTTTATGGGAAGGGAACCCGTATTGGTCAGGCTCACCTTTTTCCTGGTGACTACAAAGGAAGGATTCTTAACCATGATCCTGTGGGCGTATTCCCTGCCGTTTACCATGGTGGTGATCTTGGTCACGCCCTTTTTCATCGCTGTGATCAGGCCCTCTTTCTCACCGCTGGTGACGGTGGCCACCTTTTCCTTCTTTGAAGTCCACTGCGCATTTACGGCATCGGGGACCCTGATCCTTGCAGTCTGTCCTACATAGAGAATGGTGGTGGAGGGCACATCCTCCGAAGAATCCAGAGTGATGAGAGGCTGGGCCTTCGTACCCACATCCTTTATCTTTTTCACAAAATGGTCGATCACGGTATAATCCGGGTCCACTCTTTCTTCCGTTCCGTTTTTCACAACGGTTCTAAGCTTTATCCTCAGATTGCCGTGGATATTTTTGGAATCATCGTTCTTGTACATATCCTCCCAGCACTTGGTGTTGGTATTGAACAGCAGGCTGTGATTATAGTTCGTGGAATTCTGGCAGTAATACATGGCGGGCACCGTAGCTGCTCCCGTAGGTGATACCACCACGGAATTGGTAGCCACAGACATGGTATACTTGCCGGATACGCCGCTGTATATACCGGGAGTCTCATCGGCTATGTTCACCTTATACAGGTTCACCACCACTGCCACCTTCGTGCCCGGCGTAAGGGAGATACCCCTTCCCAGATCCACGGTATAATAACCTGCAGCATCCACCTTACCGTACACGGGAGCCTTCAGGATCTCCTTGCCGGAGGTGGGATCGGGCAGCTCCGGATTCTCGTAGAGCTGTACGGAGAATACGGATCCCGGCGTAGAAAGCTTGACCAGTACCGACCTTAAATATTCATTTGCACCTTCCGCTGTCTGCTTTACGGTATAGACATTGGCGTAGGAAGAACCTGCCGTGATCTCCTTTGAAAAAGCGGAACCGTCATACTGGTAAGTCTTGTTATCAACGACCCCGTCCCCGGAGTCCTCCAGTTTTTCGATGTCAAAGGTAAAGCCTCGTCTGACGCCGTCGTTCTTCAGAAGCTGGTCGGTGGAATCATAGGAAAGCCAGAAATAACCGTATTCATAGCCCCAGAGCTTACCTGTGTTTCCCGGAGCGGTCTCCTCGTTTCCGTAGCTGTTCTTGCAAAGCCATCCGCCGTTCTGGATCTCGTTCTCATCCTTGTGTTTTTCGTTGACGAACATCTTTGCGGGGATATTGTCATCCCAGCCCACGATCAGGATATTATGGTTCTGCGCCGTAGAGGGATGATGGTAATAAACCGAGATGTCACCCCTGGCGTTTACCTTTTCCAGATTCATATAGTTGTATAAGTTAAGTCCGTCTTCTCCCACCTTCTGTTTTGTCTTGGTGCTGTTGCCCGACACCTTCTCAGAAGGGTATGCACTGCTGTAAAAGATGGATGTGGACACGCCGCCGTATTTGAGGATCATGCTCTTTACCAGGGACTTCTGGGCCATGTCTATGGTCTTGGCATCCTTGAGAGCATATTTTGCGGCAAACTTATGCTTACCTTCCACAGCCTTGAGATTCAGATCCGGCTGTTCCTCAGTACTGTAGGGGACCTCCTCCTCGCTCACGGGTCCTATACCCATGGCCAGGGTCTCCAGGGCAAAGGAAGGGCTTCCGCCCAGGGCAAAGGCCTCGTTTATGGTAGCCTTTTTGGCGGTGTTTATGTCAGTACTGCCTATGTACAGGTAATTGTTATCCTTTTCCAGGGTCTTAAGGGGATCCTGTGCCTTTTTATTATCGTTAAAATAGGTGAAGTACACCAGGTCTCTTTCGGAAAAATCCACGGTGCCGGAAGAGGGCTCCAGTCCCTTATTCTCGCTGACGGCGTTATATATCCCGTGATGCAGATTGTATGAAGCCTCCAGAGCGCCCATGGTGGCAAAACTCCAGCAGGTCTCATTTACGTATTTTCTTTTTCCGTTGGCATCCGCGCCGGCCTTGATACTCTGCTGGCGGGCCCTGGTATGGTAATTGTCGTAAGCTTCCGAGCTCATATGGCCTATGGGGATATACTTATCCGATTCGGCAGTGGTGACCTTGTCCGCACCCAGAACGCTCTCCGCCTCGTCTCTTATGACGGTCTCGGGAACCTCCTGTACCTCATCCAGATTGTCGAAGACTATGCCATACTCTTCATCATCATTCTCATGGCCGTCACTGACCTCTTCGTATCCGTCTGATCCACCCAAAACAGCCTCAGGCTCCGGAGCTTTGGCAGTCTGTTCATCCTCCTGTCCCTGAATCTCCTCATACAACTGTCCGTCTTCCAGAAGCTCTTCTTCTTCCAAAGACTCCTCTTCTC
>JAEEZH010000156.1 GCA_016288495.1 Lachnospiraceae bacterium | reverse complement strand
TACTGAATGCTGTTCACCAGCGACTGCTTCAGGCTGTTGAGGGGGGCCCCGTCCATCGAGCCCGATACATCGGCCACAAATACTGCGATGACTTCCTTTCCCGCGTCCTTTGATTCCTTATAGAGCTGCTGTGCTTCCCTGAGGGTATTGCCATCCAGCTCACTCACTTCGTTCTTATAATTCTCCAGGTCGTTGAATCCATACTCCGTGGCTAGCTTCTGACCCTCCGCCGAATCGCAGAGCTGCGCGAACATCTTAACGATCTCCTGCTTCTCCTCGGGAACGGAAGCGAAGGTTATGAGGGGATTGTCATGCCTGTAGCCAAAGGGCGTGGCCGTATAATTTCTCTTGAGAGAACTGTCGTTATTATATGACTGCATCTCAAATACGAAGCCGTCAAGGGTTCCTCTCTTCGCTGCCTCGCGCATCTGTATTGTATTAAAGGCCACAAAGGGTATGTTATTCTGGAATTTTGAAAAGCCGTCAGCCGCCTCTGCCGAAAGAGGGTTCTTCCCGTCGTAGCGCTGGAGCGTGCTCACGAGAAAATTGAGGCCGGTACTGGAGACAAAGGGATTGGTGTATCCGATGGTGAATTCTCCGGCCTCGGTGGCTTCTACCACCGATTTAAGGTCAACCGCCCCGTATTTGTTCACAAACTCCTTATACTTTCCGTTTTCCATAAGGATGACGGCGGTATTTCCCACCATGCGCTCATCCACCATTATAGTATCCACTCCGTAGGCGTCGAGCATGTTTATCCACATGCTGTTGGAGGGCGTGAACCCGTCGGGCACATACTTCCCGGTGCGGATGTAATCCATTACAAGTCCGCTGGAAAGATTGCGAAGCTGTATGCTCACCGGCTGCCCGTTCAGTTCATAGCCGCCTTTGTTGAATTCATTGGCCATGTCCACCAGCCATCCGTCGGGACCGTTTCCGGCTTTCTCCGGCGAACTGTCTATCTCAGCGTAGAGCCTGGTGGTGGCCTTTACGCTTATGCTGCCGTCGTCAATATCGGGCAGCTCGGTTCCATCGTCGGCCGTATTTGTGAATTCCACAGCCGATTTGACCGGCTCTCCTTCGTAGGGGCCGATCTTTGACACCATCTTCTGAAGCTGTTTTTCGGCACTTTCCGCCGAAATCTCCTTATTTGACTTTCCGAGATTTCTCGTGAGGGCGATACCTCCGAATATTATGACTGCCGCCACTATGAATCCGATAATGGGAAAGCTTTTTTTCATGACTGGATCCCTCCTGTAAACCGTGGTCCATAGACCTCAAACCTTACTGATAGTATTTTGTCTGTTCGATCAGGTCTTCTATCTCATTTATTATATCATTATTTTCAACGGAAATATCCCTTGAATCCAGAGTGGATATCTCCATAACCAGCGCATCCAGCCTGATCAGTATCTTTTCGTTATTGTTGACCATGTCCTTGATGGCGCTGTGGTTTTTTTCGTATATGGCGTACTTTTCTTCCTGTATGCTGTCGGGAATATCATCGCGGAGATACTCTCCGGTCTTTATCAGCTTCCGGATCCTCATATAATCCCGCTCGTCAAACATCTGAATCCTGGCCACCATAGCCCTGCAGTTCTTCACTATGGCTGTAATGGACATGGATGCCGTCGAATTGAACTTGTCATTGCTCATGGAGCCCGGCGGGAATTTTTCATCAACCACCACATGGAAGGAATTCTCAATGTTCTTTGCCCGTCCCAGCTGTCTGACCGCCTCTTCAACGCTCGTTTTAAATATATCCGTGTCAACCTCACGAAGGACCCTGATGCAGTCATCCACGTTTTCCATCCCGATGGCCAGGGAATTATGCGTTTCCAGGGCACTGATTATATTTGTCTTTATAAAGCCATAGGCCAATACCAGTACGCCCATTATGCTGCAGCCGGCCCTAAGGATGCTCGAATCCGACGGACGCAGGTCCAGGAGGCCGGGCGAGTACATGATGACCGCGGCCGCGGCAAGGCAGATATCGGTTATGATAAGCTTGACAAATTTGTTCATCTATCGGTGTCCTGTTCTATACCTCGAGCGTCATGTCACCCGGCTTTATCAGGTTCTTTTTGTACATGATATCCGCAAAAACATAGGTCAGCGCTCCCGGCAAAAGGAAATGCATGATCAGTATCTGCGCCAGCACCACTCCCGCCGAGGCTCCCTCTCCGGTCATGGTCTGCATCACTGCGATCTGTCCTACAAGTCCCGAGGATCCCATTCCCGATCCAATGGGCGAGCTGTGCATGCGCAGTATGCAGGATGCAACGGGCCCCAGGATTGCCGACGAAAGTATCGAGGGTATCCAGATGAGGGGATTCTTTACTATATTAGGTATCTGAAGCATGGATGTGCCAAGACCCTGAGCCAGAAGACCTCCCACCTTATTTTCCCTGTAGCTTGCCACGGCAAAACCGACCATCTGGCAACAGCACCCTATGGTAGCGGCGCCGGCTGCAAGTCCGGTTATCCCCATGGATATGCCGATGGCCGCCGAGCTTATGGGCAGTGTCAAAATGATTCCCATCAGCACCGATACTATTATACCACCAATAAGGGGGTGTGCTTCAACATTAAAATTAACGATATTTCCGAGCCAGGTCATAAAAACAGTGATGGGCGGTCCGATGATGATTCCTGCCAGCGCTCCCGTGCATATAGATACGATCGGCGTCACAAGGATATCAACCTTTGTCTTCCCGGCCACAAGCCTTCCGATCAAAATAGCGACTACCGCAGCCACAAAGGCTCCGAGCGGCTCGCCGGGTTTTCCTACTGCGTAGCCTTCAAGAGTCAGCACCGTGGGAAACGCCCCAATCATGCCGCATACAGCCGCAGATACCATGACAAGTGGTCCCTGCTTCAGCTTCGCAGCAACTCCCACTCCTATTCCGGCTCCGGTGATGGTCTTAGCCACGTTTGCAACAGCCGTCAAATACGCTCCAGCTCCGCCGCCCATGAATCCTGCGATCTGTCCGAGGATCGTTCCGACGAGAAGCGTGGAGAAAAGCCCCAGGGCCATGCCCGAAAGACCGTCGATAAAAATCTCGTTAAGCAGCTTCTTAAATTTTTCCATAATCTTTCCCCTCTTTTTGAGAATTTTAAGAAAAAGGCCGTCACCCCTTCAGGCGACGGCCCTTTCCTCATCCTTTAACGCCATACTTCTTGTTGACCTTATCAATACGGCCCGCAGCTCTTGCCGCCTTCTGCTGTCCTGTATAGAACGGGTGGCATTTGGAACAGATCTCCACGTGTATCTCTTCCTTTGTAGAGCCTGTCACAAAGGTGTTTCCGCAGTTACAGGTAACCTTTGCCTGATAGTAATTAGGATGTATTCCCTCTCTCATTACAAACCTCCTTTAAGCAATCCCGGCGGAACTGTGCGGTTTCCCTCGCTCCGGCCAAAAGGATTGGATCAAAAAACTTACAACCTATGCATTCTATCACAGTAATCGTTGTAAATCAACCATAATTTACTTAAATATCATCAGAAAATGGGGAATTTGTTTATCCTGTCCACAAATTCCTGATTATTCCTGGTCTTTACAAACTGATTCAGTATCTGCTCAACCGCCTCGTCCGGCTTCAGACCGTTAAGCCCCTTGCGAAGAGCCCTGACAGCCTCCTGCTCCTCGTAAGTGAGGAGAAGATCCTCTCTTCTGGTACCTGACCTGGGGATATCTATGGCCGGGAATACTCTCTTTTCCTGGAGCTTCCGGTTGAGGATCATTTCCATGTTGCCGGTTCCCTTGAACTCCTCATAGACTACATCATCCATCTTTGACCCGGTCTCCACAAGGGCAGTGGCAAGGATCGTGAGCGAACCGCCCTCACGCATGTTCCTGGCCGCTCCGAAGAACCTCTTGGGCATATGGAGCGCAGCCGGATCGAGACCGCCGGAAAGGGTACGTCCTGAAGGTGGAACCGTAAGGTTGTAGGCCCTTGCAAGCCTGGTTATTGAATCCAGAAGTACCATCACGTCCCTGCCATGCTCCACAAGGCGCTTTGCCCTCTCAATAACCATCTCGGAAACTCTCTTGTGATGCTCGGGAAGCTCATCAAAGGTGGAATAGATAACCTCAACATGCCTTCCCGAAACCGACTCCTTTATATCGGTAACTTCCTCAGGCCGCTCATCTATCAGGAGGATGATAAGGTACATATCCGGATAGTTCGTGGTTATGGACTTTGCCACTTCCTTAAGCAGCGTGGTCTTTCCTGCCTTCGGAGGCGATACTATCATACCTCTCTGTCCCTTGCCCACAGGGCTCATGAGGTCCATTATCCTCATGGCCACGCTGGACTGTCCTATCTCAAGCTTCAGCCTTTTATCGGGGAATACGGGCGTCAGGTCTTCAAAATTGGGACGCCTGGAAGCCTCAGAAGGATGAAGGCCGTTTATGCTCTTTACATAAAGGAGCGCCGAAAACTTCTCTCCCTGGGTCTTCACCCTGGTATTTCCAACGACGATGTCTCCGGTTTTTAAGTTAAATCTTCTTATCTGGCTGGGCGCCACGTACACATCAGCATCACCGGGCATGTAATTATCGGACCTGATGAACCCGAAGCCATCGGGCATTACTTCAAGTATGCCGTTTGCCACGATACCGGAATCCAGGGATTCCTTATCCGTGGGAAGTGCGTCGGGATCATTCTTTTCATCGGCCTCACTGCCTTCGGCGCCGGCATCACCCTGGGCCGCAGAACGCTCCGCGCGCTCGCCACCGGAAGCTTCGGTCTGCTCAACCTCTCTCTGCTTCCTGACTGTGGCCACAGTCTTTACAATCTCGGGTTCAGGCTTGCCCTGAGCCCTGGCCGCCTCCTTTTCCTCTTCGTCCTTTTCAAGCATCAGTTCAATGATCTCCGCCTTTTTCATGGTGGAGGTTCCTTTAAGCCCTCTGCTCTTTGCTATTCCCTTAAGCGCTGCCAGGGAAAGCGATTCATATTTTTCTCTCATAAAGCTCCTCAATTTCGGTGTTCTGGGAATTATCTCTGAATTAGAGACGATCAACAAAGACATTATATACACAACTCAGGCGAAATTACAAGAGTTAATTTACGGAAACCTGTGCATTGCTGAAATAATTCCGGAGACTTGACAGACTCCTGGTGAGCTGCCTGGTCTCCTCGGGCTCGAGCTGGCTGAGAGCCGCCTCCATCATCCTCTCATGGAACTGCTCATGACGTCCGTAAAGGACCTTTCCTTTTTCCAGTAGCGATAGAAGAACACGCCTCTTATCGCTGTCGGAACGGCTCCTCTGGACATAGCACTTCCTGACAAGGGCATCCACCGCCTTTGTCAGGGTTCCCATGGTGACGCCGAGTCTTTTGGCCACAGTCGAGCTGGATACAGCTTCGGAGTCGCCTATGGCGTCTATTACATGTATGTCGTTAAGCGTTATGTCCGAGAATTCACCTGTTATCAGTGTTTTTTCCTCTGCATCAAGGATGCTTCTGGAAAGCTCCATGAATAATCGGCTCAGATTGTCGCTGCCGTTCATTTTCCTTTACTTTACCTCTAATATGTAAGCACCGCCGCGGACCAGGTAAGTCCTGCACCGAAGCCTGCCATCACTATCTTCATCCCTCGTTTGAGAGCGCCGTTCCTGACCTGAATGTCCGTCAGAAGCGGAACGCTGCCCGCCGAGATATTGCCGTATTCCTGCATTATTACCGGGAATTTCTCCATGGGCTGCCCAAGCCTTTTTGCCACCGACTCGATGATCCGGATATTCGCCTGATGAAGGATGTACATATCCACATCGTCCCCGGAGATCCCCGCCTTTTCAAGCGCCTGCTCTATGGCGGCGGGCACGGTCCTGACCGCGAATTTAAATACAGCCTGCCCATCCATGTGCGTGTAATCCGTCTTGTCTTCATTTTTGACAAAAAGATTATTTATAGGTCTGTGCCCGCAGGTGAGGGCTGCGCCGCGGCTTCCGTCCGAGCCGCTTGCAAAAAATACCCGGGCGTCCTCATCCTCCTCACCGGCAGCCTCTATCACGCAGGCTCCGGCGCCGTCTCCGAAAAGAACACATGTTGACCTGTCGCCCCAGTCCATCATCTTTGACAGGGTCTCCGCACCTATCAGAAGGGCCTTTTTCGCGGTGCCTGCCGCAAAGAAACCGTTCGCTATCTCCATCACATACATAAAGCCCGTGCATCCGGCGCTCACATCGAACGCCATGGCGTTTTTGGCGCCGAGCACTGCCTGGACTTCGCAG
>JAEEZH010000155.1 GCA_016288495.1 Lachnospiraceae bacterium | reverse complement strand
CTTTAACAGATAAGTGACGTATTATACTTATACAAGGTGCAGACCGGCAGTGGAGATATGCTGGTGCTGCACCAAAGAGAAGCTCGACTCAATGTGAACAACAGGGGGTATAGGGCTTTTTCTTTTTTTGACTCATTTTTTAATATGCCATATCACAAAACAAAAAAACGGCCCAAACCCACTTAGGGGCTTGAGCCGTCTTGGCAAATCGTTTAGTTTACCTTGAGATACTCCGAGATGGCGATGGCCGCCTTCTTGCCGGCGCCCATGGCGCTGATGACGGTCTTGGGTCCGGTGACGGTGTCGCCGCCGGCGTATACGCCCTTTCTGGAAGTGGCGAAGGTATCATCATCCACGGTGATGTAACCCTTGCCGTCGGAGATCTTCACGCCATCCGCGCACTCATTGTCGCTGCCGTTTCCGATAGCTTCTATGATGCAGTCCACATCCAGGGTAAACTCGGAATCCTTTACGGGCACGGGACTTCTGCGGCCCGACTCGTCGGGATCCGACAGGAACATCTTCTGACACTTAAGTCCGCTGACCTTGCCGCCCTCGGCGATAACCTCCAAAGGTCCCGTCAGATACATGAACTCGATGCCCTCATCCATGGCCTCATGGATCTCGGAAGGATCTGCGGGCATTTCGTTCAGAGACCTGCGGTATACGATATATACCTTCTCTGCCTTGGGACATCTCATGGCTGCGCGGCAGGCGTCCATGGCCACATTTCCGCCGCCGATGACAGCGATCTTCTTAGCCTCTGAGAGCACACCTTCTATGTTTATCTTGCTCAGGAAATCAGCCGCTGAGATCACGCCCACGGAATCCGATCCGGGGATTCCCAGCTTTGAAGGCTTGCCTGCGCCATTGCCGATGAATACAGCGTTAAAGCCCTGCTTCTCCAGCAGATCATCCAGCGTAAAATCACGGCCCAGGGCCTTGCCGGTCTCGATATGCACGCCCTTTGAATTCAGGCTGTATATCTCCAGTTCCAGGATCTCCTTGGGGAGTCTGAACTCAGGGATTCCGTAAGCCAGCACGCCGCCCAGGATGTTTTCCTTCTCAAAAATGGTGACCTCATATCCCAGGTCTGCCAGATCTCCCGCGCAGGTTATGCCTGCAGGGCCCGAACCTACCACAGCCACCTTGTAGCCGTTGAGTTTTATATCCCTGGGAGCATCCTTATCTTTATGATGCCTGTGCCAGTCTGCCACGAATCTCTCCAGTGCGCCGATGGAAACGGGCTTGCCCTTCTTTCCTCTCACACATGCGCCTTCGCACTGCAAATACTGGGGGCACACACGTCCGCATACAGCGGGAAGAGTGGTAGTCTGCTTGAGGATCTGATAAGCCTCCTCAAATTCCCCTTCCGAAACCTTAGCTATAAAGTCGGGAATATGATTATGCACGGGGCAGCCCACCATCATGCAGGGCTTCTTGCGGCATTTAAGGCAGCGCATAGCCTCATGTATAGCCATTTCCTCTGTGTAACCGGTGGTAACCTCATTGAAGTTTTTATTCCTTACCTGAGGATCCTGCTCCGGCATAACAGTTTTTGTTCTGGTCATATTAATCATAACATATATCCTCCAATGTAAAGCCCCCTCATCTCAGTCTGAGATCCGAGGGCACTTCCTCTTAAACCTTTGTCCGAAGCACCAGTGTCTCGTATCTTTCCTTGGCCTCTTCCTCCTGTTTTGCAAACAGGCTTTCCGCCTGCTCGGGGAACTTAAGCTTAAGTGAATTATATCTCACCTCGCCCATCAGGAAATCACGATAGTTTTCAGTTGCCTTGCCGCTGTCGATAGACAGGGGATTGAGTCCCTTATCTGCCAGATCGGGATTGAATCTCAAAAGATTCCAGTAACCTGATCTCACAGCATTCCTCATCTCCAGCATGGACTTATTCATACCTGCCTTCACGCCGTGATTGATACAAGGTGCATATGCAATGATGAGTGAAGGTCCGTCATAAGCCTCGGCTTCTCTAAGAGCCTGAAGTGTCTGGGCGGGATTTGCTCCCATTGCGATCTGAGCTACATAGATGTAACCGTATGCCATGGCTATCTGAGCCAGATCCTTCTTCTTTACCCTCTTGCCGGAGGCTGCGAATTTAGCCACAGCTCCGGTGGGCGTAGCCTTGGAAGACTGTCCGCCTGTATTGGAATAAACCTCCGTGTCAAATACGAGAACATTTACATTTTCGCCGGAAGCCAGCACATGATCCAGTCCGCCGTATCCAATGTCATATGCCCAGCCGTCTCCACCGAATATCCACATGGAAGGCTTGATAAGCATGTCGGCATTTTCTACCACATAAGCCGCATTCTTGTCCACACTTGCCAGTTCCTTACACTTCTCCAGGAGCATCTCTCCGGTGATCTTTGACGCATTGCCGTCATCCATGAACCTGAGCCAGTTCTCGGCTGCCACCTTGACATCCTCCTGGTCCTTGATCTGCTCTACAGCACTCTTGAGGGCGTCTCTCCTTGCCTTCACTGCCGTCTGCATACCGAAGCCAAACTCCGCATTATCCTCAAAGAGGGAATTCGCCCAAGCAGGTCCCTTGCCGTCTTTATTGACAGTGTAAGGGGTGGAAGGTGCCGAGCAGCCCCAGATCATACTGCAGCCCGTGGCATTCGCCACATACATCCTGTCGCCGAACAGCTGTGTCACCAGCTTCGCATAAGGTGACTCACCACAGCCGGGACAAGCACCTGAGAATTCCATGAGAGGCTGTACAAACTGTGAGCCCTTTACGGTGTCGGGTGTGAAAGGCACATCACGATCCTCGTTGTGAACGGTGGCAAAGAGTCTGTCAAACTTAGCCTGCTCTTTTTCCATAAAGTCCGTATCAGTGGCTGCCATCTCGATAGCCTTTTTACGTGCGGGACATACATTTGCACAAGAGCCGCAGCCGGTGCAATCCTTGGCCGAGAAGCCCAGTACAAAATACTTGTCCTTGGCACCCTTCATGGGCTTGGCGTCGGGATAGCTCCTGGCCTCCTCCTCTGTGAGGACGAATGGTCTGATCACGCCGTGAGGGCATACCAGAGAGCACATATTACACTGCATACAGTTTCCGGAACACCAGTGAGGCAGGTCCGCAGCCACGCCGCGCTTTTCATATGCGGCGGTACCTGAAGGCAGCATGCCGTTTGCGGTCTCCACAAATACCGAAACGGGACAGTTATCGCCGGTCAGAGTATTGGTGGGAACCAGTATATCATTCAGGTAATCCGTGTGAAATTTATCCCTGCCTACCAGCTTTGCGGGAGCGGGATCATCGGGAACACTCTTCCAGCTTTCGGGAACAGTCACCTCATGTACGCTCTCCACGCCGCCGTCTACTGCGGCACAGTTCATATCCACTATATTCTGACCCTTTTTCTTATAGGTCTTTTCGATGGCGTCTTTCATATAGCCCACCGCATCGTTTATATCTATGATCTGTGCGATCTTAAAGTATGCGGCCTGCAGCACCGAATTGGTACGGCGTGCCCCCAGGCCCACTTTTTTGGCTATATCCACGGCATCGCAGGTGTAGAATTTGATATTATTATTTGCTATATATCTCTTTACGGCTGCGGGCAGATGCTCCTCCAGCTCCTCATCGGACCATACGCAGTTAAGGAGGAAGGATCCACCGGGCTTCACGTCCTGCACCATCTCATATTTGGTGAGGTATGAGCTGTTATGACAGGCCACGAAATCCGCCTGCTTTACATAGTAGGAGGACTTTATGGGCTTGTCACCGAACCTCAGATGGGAAATGGTCACGCCGCCGGACTTCTTTGAATCATACTGGAAATATGCCTGAACATACTGATCCGTATGATCACCGATTATCTTGACAGAGTTTTTGTTGGCGCCGACGGTACCATCAGCTCCCAGACCCCAGAACTTGCAGGCCTTTGTACCCTCGGGAGCCACATCAGGATTGGAGGTGACAGGGAGGGACAGATGTGTCACATCATCATTGATGGACAGGGTAAACTCCTTCTTGGGAGAATCGCTCCAGAGATTCTCAAAGGCAGCCTGTATATCCCCGGGCTGTACATCCTTAGAACCGAGGCCGTAACGTCCGCCTGCTATAAAGCAATCCTTCCACTTTGAATCACGAAGTGCCGAGCAGATATCCAGATACAGAGGCTCGCCTATACTTCCTGGCTCTTTTGTACGATCCAGGACAGCTATCTTCTTAACAGTCTCGGGTATCACTTTAAGCAGATAATCCGTGGAAAAAGGTCTATACAGATGTACTTCCACGATACCTGTCTTTTTGCCCCTGGCATTGAGATAATCGATGACCTCTTCCGCCGCGTCACACACGCTGCCCATAGCTACCAGTATCTCGGTGGCATCGGGAGCGCCGTAATAATTGAAAGGCTTATAATCGGTGCCTGCCTTGGCATTGATCATATCCATATATTTTGCCACGATATCTGCCGTCGCATTGTAGGCAGGGTTACATGCCTCTCTGTGCTGGAAGAAGGTCTCGGGCTGTTCTGCGGAGCCTAAAAGGTGGGGATGATTGGGATTCAGAGCATTTGCCCTGAAGGCCTTTACCGCATCCCAGTTCACCATTTCCTTGAGCTCGTCATAATCCCAGATCTCGATCTTCTGATACTCATGGGAAGTACGGAAGCCGTCGAAGAAATGCATCATAGGCAGATGTCCGTCGATGGTAGCCAGATGTGCCACCGCCGCCAGATCCATGACCTGCTGCACATTATTGGAGCAAAGCATGGCAAAACCGGTCTGTCTGCAGCTCATGACGTCCGAATGATCTCCGAAAATGGAGAGGGCATGGGATGCCAGGGCTCTTGCAGCCACATGGAAAACCGTAGGCGTCTGCTCACCTGCCAGCTTATACATATTGGGGATCATCAGCAGAAGTCCCTGTGAAGCGGTAAAGGTGGTGGTATAAGCACCTGCCGTGATAGCTCCGTGAACCGCACCTGCAGCGCCGCCCTCGGACTCCATCTCTATGATCTTTACCGTCTCTCCGAATATATTTTTACGTCCCTGTGACTCCCACTCATCCATGCTCTCTGCCATGGGTGATGAAGGGGTTATGGGATAGATGGCGGAAACCTCGGAAAAGGCGTAGGCCACATGAGCTGCCGCCGTGTTTCCGTCCATAGTCTTTAACTTTCTACTCATAGCCAGTAACCTCCTTCCTGCATATCCATAGCCTCTCTCTGCTTATAAATATGCTCAGGCACCTGCTGTGCCCTGATCACGTTATTCGAGCAGACATACTGGCACATATTGCAATCCTCACATACGGAAGGATCGATCACTGCATGTTTATCTTCCATAAAAATGGCTCCGTTGGGACAGTTGTTCACACAGTCCTCGCAGGCTATGCAGCCGGAATCGCACACCTGGCTCTTATCCTCATAATCGTCAGTGGATGAGCAGGGAACCAGCTTCGTGCCCTTGTAAGGAACGATGGTGATCAGGTGCTTCGGGCAGGCAAAGGTACAATCCCTGCAACCAACGCACTTATCGGGATCCACTACCGCGGTGCCGTTCACCACCGAGATGGCTCCGTATCTGCACACTGCCGTACAGCTTCCCTGTCCGCAGCATCCCGTGGTACAAAGCCCCAGTTCCTTTGCATCAATCTTAGCCGCATCATAGCAATTCTGGATGCCCAGTTCCTTATACTTTGCAGACGCCCTGCTTCCGCCGGAGCACTTTACAAATGCTACCTTATCCTTGATAACGGTAAGGTCATGCTGGGTGTCCACAATTATCTTTTTCTTACATCTTACGGTACATGCACTGCAGCCCACACATCTGTCATAATCGATGACCGCATGATTATCCACTATGGATACCGCGCCCTGAGGGCATACACGCTCACACTCACCGCAGGCTATACAGCCGTATCCGCAGGTGGCCCTCACCACCTCTTCCTCATCCTCAGTGGATGAACAGGGTATAAAGTTGGTGGCGTCAGCCGGGATCATCCTGATAAGGCCCTGAGGACATATGCCCTCCGCAGCGCAGTCACCACAGCCGTTACACTTTTCGGGATCCACCACGATCCTGCCATCCTCGATCTTCATAGCCCCCTGTTTACAGACTTCGATACAGGATCCGACGCCTACGCAGCCACTCTTACACTCGCCGCGCAAAAAGCCATGCTCAACCGCCTCAGCACAGGTCCTGCAGCTTCCGGCAAAGCGGGCCTTTCCAGCCGCGCTGCCTGAACAGGCGACAAAGGCAATCTCCGGAACATCACATCCAGATGAATTTTGCAATTCTTTGCTCATATACACTCCTTTCCCTGAGAAAAATAGTTTTCTCAAAAATATGCGCTTTCACCATGATACAATATTTTTAAGAAGAAGAAAAGAACTTTTTGTCAATTTTTAACATTTTTTAAAGTTGATTTAGGCTAACCGTTGTGCATTTTGACAATAAAATAACGACATGACAAATAATAAACAATTGCATACATATACAATCGACGCACAGATCCAACCGGCACAAAAAAACCGGCTCGGTGTGTACCGTGCCGGTTTTTAATGAAACTCTCACCTATGTCATTCTGAGTCTACTGCGCGTTCTGCTGAGCCGCCTCTTTCCTTTCCTTGATGCCTCTTCTGTAAGTACTGATGAAATCCTGATATACGGTCTCTATCCTATAGAACAGAAGATGCTTATACTTGGCCAGAAGTTCGGTCTTTATTACCTCCCTGATCTTGTCCACATTGGTATAACCCTTTATATCATCCAATACCGCTTTTATCTCCTCATCGGACGCTCCTCTTTCCGTGAGCCCCGTCATGCGGCAGAATATCTCCAGCTCATCCATGTTGTCATCCGCATCCTTGAGCAGATTATACATATAAGCTGAGGAGTGCATGATATTCTTCTGGGCCAGCTCCATGTCCCCGAAGAAACTCCTTCCGGAGAAAAGCTCCACCAGGAATTTTTTCTGGCGCTCCCAGTTTTCGATGATGAGCTTATTAAGCTTATCCCAGTGAGTAGCCACGATATGAACCTTAGTCTCAATTTAAGAGACGTTTTTCAAAAGCTCTCTTTTTAGTAATCCAGAGGGATCTGAAATTATCTCAAAACGTCCAAACTCAACATCTGCATATTTCTGCATGCAATTCGCAGGTCTTTTTGCATTATATAAATAGGATTCCCCACTTTCATCAATTACTCCATAATTTCCATACTCAGCCCATTCAACATCATATTCCTTACCATTAACCATACCATCAAAACCTATATCGGTTCCTATATATTTTACTCTTCCAATAATTTTCGTCATTACTTTTTCCTCCTTTTAGACGGCATAATCCGTTTAATCTTCTCCTCATATACTTCATTACCAACAGTGTTGAACAATACACCATTTTTAGCGGGTCGTTCAAGTTGGTGAAATCATTTTTGCAATTGTATCGACCACGCAGATCAATAAGCAGGCAAAGAAATAACAGAATCCCCATGGTATAAATGAGCTTCAGCCCAAGTAGGACTGATGCTCATATTTTTTATTGTCTTTCCCATTGCCATAATCCCTTTTCTTTAGCTTTGATCGGATAAATGATCATGCTTACAATACACACGATCGGCAACAGATAAACCGCCCATCCGACCGTCTGCGGTTTGACAATCTCATAGCTCTTTCTATAGCCACGGGATCCGGCAACGCTCAGATCTGCTTTTCTCCCGATTGAATCTTTGAATGTAGTCTTTAATTCGTATGTGTTTCCCTGTGCATCCTGAAATATGCTAAACTGTTCCTGGAATTTGACATGGTTTTCCGTACGGATATCAATGATCTCACAGGCAACGTCTTTCGTCTGACCGGCCAGTTTTTTCTGGATCAATCCGCCTGTCTGCTCACCAAGACAGATCAGAGTCGAAAAAAGCAGAAGCGCTGCCAACGTGATCATCACTTCTTTCGAAGAAGCTACTCTTACATTTTCTTGATTTGCTTTCATAAATAAATTCCCCCTCAGTTGAACAATACACCATTTTTAGCGGGTCGTTCAAGTGAAAAATCGTGAAGAAGAAAATATGAGACTTCTTTATAACACATTTGGCGGGAATATTGAAGCGCTTCCAGAGATAATTCAACCTGGAAAAAGAATCCAGATTATAAGTGGAATGGTTTATTATGGGAAGAACAAGAACCAGATAAATACACATACAATGCAGTTGATAAGAATGTTCAAGAAGCAATACACCAAATACGAGGAAATCCTGGTGGAATTGTTCTTGATGTAGGAAATTCTACAATGGAGGTATCTGAGATAAAACAGATTTCGTTTAACAGATTAAGACGATCTTCAACTTTTGATTGTGATTTTATTTTAATCAAAGAAGGAAAAATAGTTGATATATTCAGATATAAGAAATGAGCCTTATAGTGTCGGCCCTCACCAAAAAGGGGTGTGGGTGCACCGGCTCATCTCTTAGTTATTATATATTATATATTTGGAATAATATCAAGTCATTTTAGAGCGGGATAATTATAGAGATGTATAAAAAGCACTTACAAACATAGGTGCTTTTTTAATACACAAAAGGAGGGAATGTTATGGCGAAGACGAGAGTCGGCCGCCAGACACCCACCGGGTATGTTGTGTTGAACAATACACCATTTTTAGCGGGTCGTTCAAGTTCCCGGAGATGAAGTAAAGATAACCCTTGCTCCCAAGGGCTTTGGTTCGGAAAACATGAGCCGTGTGTTCATGTTAAAGCCTGCAGATGGGATCGAGGGTGTAAAAAGCGCAGTGCTTCAGGCAATTAAGGATGCAGGTCCAAATGCCTGTCCTCCTATGGTGATCGGAGTGGGGATTGGAGGCACTTTTGAAAAATGTGCACTTATGGCAAAGCAGGCTCTCACCAGACCTGCGGGATCTCATTCGGATATTCCTTATGTAAAGGATATGGAGATCGAGCTTTTGGAGAGGATAAGAAAACCCGGTAAGCAGAGAGAATCTGTTTACCGGGAATTTTTTATCTATTGATTCACTATATATAGTGTGAAGTTATCCACAATCCATCAACATATTGTTGGTAATTCCAGTCGCAACAGCAACAACTTTGTTTGATCATACGAATAGTAATTCTTATTTCTCCTTGATCTTGCGGCGGAACTGTGTTGGAGTCATTCCGGTCTTTTTTCGAAAGCAGCTGCTCATGTTGCCTGCGTATATAAAGCCGTTGTCAATGGCTATATCCATTATGGATCTGTCCGTGCTGATAAGATCTGACTTTACGTGCTTGAGCCGGATGCTCTGAAGATAATCTGTAAATGACAGACCGAGCTGTGACTGGAACAGTCTTGAAAAATAAGAGACCGAATATCCTCCGGCAAAAGCGGCGTCTTCAATATGGATCTGCTTCATGTAGTTTTTTTCTATATAATAAATGGCATCCATTATGGGCTGGCTAAGGACGGTCTGGTGGTTGTTAACTCCCTTTACGTGAGAGCTCTCTGAATTGATCTCGAGGATCAGTCCGTACAGAAGGCTTTGAAGTCTGAAATTCAGATATGTTTCGTTTGTATCTCCCGCGTCATATATCCGCCACATATTCCATGCAGTTGAAAATACTCTTTCCCTGGCCTTTTCATCTTCAAAGGATTTCGGTGGACTTTCAAAAAAGCGGTCGATAATATTGTTTCCGAGTCTACGGTTAAATTCGTCCAGGATATCCGGAGAGAATTTTATCAGGATGTTTTCATAATACTCATCGGATGCCGGCATGGTTTTGTGATACAAAAACGGAGGCATGGCGTTTACGTCTCCTGAATGGAGTTCATAGGTCATAGTCGGAGTGATCACTCTTCTGTCACCTCTGATAATAAGGCACAGCGTATAATGATCCGGCGCCGCTTCAAGTGAAGGCATTTCAAATTCAGGCTCCAGAAGTCTGTAGTTTATATGTATTTTTTTTCCTTCAGGTAAGGGAAGCGCCATATTATCCTCCGATCCTCATGTAATTATTATACAGGGCAGATATGATCATAACAAGCCGTAATTCTGTCATATTTCAAGTAATAACAGCATGAAATAATAATTTTTTACCAAATACGGCAATCAATACAAAAGATAAACATTATTTTATGATGTATCATAAGGCTATAGAACAGACAGGGGATTGGAAACATGCATTGTTCAATCCGGATTATGAGGTTATCATCATGAGCAGGGTAAGAAAAAGAGCAAAAAGCATAGATATGACAAGAGGTTCCATAATGGGAAAGGTTCTGCTGTTTGCCGTTCCTATCATCATCGGAAACATTCTTCAGTATTTATATACTACCGTAGATACGCTGGTGATCGGCGCCTACTGCGGACATACCTCCCTCGCCGCGGTGGGCACCAGCTCCCAGCCCGTGGAAGTGCTTTTATGCATTTTCCTTGGAATCGGGACCGGGATTTCCATTCTCATTTCACAGTGTGTAGGAGCCGGTGACAATGAAAAGATACGTAGGATCAGCGACACCACCATATCCTTTGTCTATCTGTGCGGCATACCCATTGCTGTCCTGGGATGGTTTTACACTCCCCATATGCTGCGGTTCATGAATGTTCCCGCAGACACCTTTGAAGCAGCGCTTATATATACACGTATAGTTTTACTTGGTGCTTTGGGAAATATCGGATATAATGTTAATGCCGGGATCTTAAGGGGTCTTGGTGACAGCTTTGCATCTCTGTTATTTCTTCTGGTTTCATGTGTTGTCAATATAATCCTTGATGTAGTACTGGTAGCAGGCTTCGGAATGGACGTAAGCGGAGTTGCTGTCGCTACCTCCCTTGCAATGCTTCTTTCATGGCTTGCCAGCATCCTGTATATAAAGAAGAGATTTCCGCGAATAGGATTCACTTTTCTGCCCGGACATCTGTATTTGCCCGAGTTTAAGGAAATGATGGCGATCGGTCTTCCGATAGGACTTAATAATTCATTGTATTCCTTTGGACACGTGGCTATTCAGTCCATGGTCAATATGCAGGGCTCGGTATTCATGGCGGGTAATTCCGTAGCCGGAAGGATCACCGGACTTTCAAACATAGCAATTGCCGGTCTTTCTTCAGCAGCCACTGCTTTTTCCGGCCAGAATTTCGGAGCCAGAAACTACATGAGGCTTAAGCAGGGACATATAATAATCCCCGTATTTTCGGGATTGATCACTCTTGGCTTTGGCCTTTTATTCATCTTTGTGAGGATGCCGATACTCAGGATCTTTTCAAAGGATGAAGAGGTGCTCATGTATGCCGGCAGATATGTTGTGGTCATGCTGCTTTCCCAGTGGTTTTACGCCATCTTCAACGGCATCATCTGTATAGTGAACGGCACGGGAAAGGTAAGATATACCACGGTCATCAATATCCTAATGCTCTGGGCAGTCCGGATCCCGAGCGCATGGCTCATAACCCGGTATTTTGACGGCACCTTTATAATGCTTTGCTTCCCGATCTCATTCAGCTTTGGCATGCTGTGTATGATAGCCTACTATATCTTATCTCCGTCCTGGAAAGCCATCATGGAAAAGGCAAAGATCCAGGAAAGAGAAAACAGCCGGTATACACAGGCAGATTCAGAAAAGCAGAACCGGATACCGTTCGAACCTGCGTTGCAGACAAAAAAGCTGAAATTTCAAATATAGGACAGGCAAGTTGCGGGATCGGTAACATTCGTCATGAGGTGGCAGGCACGACGTGCATGACGGAATCCTGATGACTTCAGGATGGAATAAGTTAGATATAAACCTATGGAGGAGACAAGATATAAAATGAGCGAAAAGCTGCGTGAAAAGACAGTCCGGCTTTGTCTGCTATTTCTGGGACTTGTGGTCGCACATCTTGGCGTCACCTTATTCATACTTGCGGATCTGGGAGCAGATCCCTTTAACGTACTTATACAGGGTCTTCGCCTGCTCATAATTAAAACAGGTCTGATCACACCGACACACGGGACGGTGCATATGTGCGTGTGTTTTTTGATAATACTGATACTTCTTGTTTCAGGCAGAAGCTATGTAAAGGCGGGGACTGTAGTCTGTATGTTCTGCGGGGGACCGATTATCGATCTGTTCACCTTGTTGCTGGAGCCTCTCAGTATCAGTGAGTCGGATCTTGCAGTCAAGATCCCAGTTCTTATCCTGGGATGTGTGATCCTTGCTTTCGGGATGTCCATCGTCATACGCTCGGAAGCCGGTACGGGACCCAATGACCTTGTCGCTGTTGTCATAAGCGAAAAAAGCGGCAAACCATTTGGCATCGTGAGGATCATCACTGATGTGTTATTTGTACTCATCGGTTTTTTTCCCGGAGGCAGATTTGGAGTCGGAACCATAATCTGCGCATTCCTGGTCGGACCGGTAGCGCAGTTTTGCATGCCTTTTTCAGCTGCGCTTGTTAAAGGCACGCTGAAGAAAATGAAGTGTTAATAATGAAATGAAGAAGACTGAACAAAGATATATGTAATTATCGTTAATCCGGGTCGTACAGATCGTTTCCTTTGCTGTCAAATACAACTATCACGGGAAAATCTTCAACCTCAAGCCTTCTTATGGCTTCGGTTCCGAGATCATCATAGGCGATCACTTTAGAGCTCTTAATGCATTTTGATAAAAGAGCGCCGGCTCCGCCGACTGCGGCGATATATACTGCGCCATTCCTGATGATGGCATCTTTGACCTGCTTTGTACGTCTCCCCTTTCCGATCATGGCGTTAAGACCCAGATCGAGAAGCCTGGGAGCGTATTTATCCATTCGTCCGGCTGTAGTCGGTCCCGCAGAACCTATAGGCCTGCCCTCTCTTGCAGGGGAAGGGCCCATATAATATATGGTGGCTCCGTCAATATCGAGAGGAAGCGCTTCTTCCTTATCCAGAGTTTCCATCATCCTTTTGTGGGCGGCGTCTCTGGCTGTGTACATTGTGCCGGTCATATATATATATAGTCGCCTGGTTGAACAATACACCATTTTTAGCGGGTCGTTCAAGAAATCTGCCTTATTCCACTTGCTGGAGGAATAAAAATTACCGGTGCCTTCATATGCGGACATCTGCAGATATACTGAGTTTTCATCGGTATCCAGACATTCAGGTAAGCCGGGATAATTATAATATTCGGATATTTCCCCGAAATGACCGTAAGGGATCTCATTACCGGTTTCAAGCTCATATCCTGCGAAACTCCCATAGGTTTCATCACCTTCACAGGTTATACAAAAAAGTGATCATCCGAAATACCGGCAAAATCATGAAGTGTCAATGTATTATCTACTTCATGAGAGCTGCCTTCATCATCACAGATGAAAAAGTGAAGATTATTATCATCTTCATAGCCACCTGTGACAAAATATTTTCCTGAAGGCTGTGTGGCATATATCCGACTGCCCGGGAGTTCTTTTTTATCTGATCCGTCTAAAGATAATGAATACACATGACCGTCTCCGTCTGCCTCCATTCCGGCCAGGATAAAACGCCCTCCTGATATGACTATGGGCCCTATAGATGTGTCCTCAAAAAGAGCCTGTGTTTCATGTGTTTCGAGATCATATGAAGTTACGGTGCTGCTTACAGCCTCACCTATATGATCATATTCGCCCCAAAGCGCGGCCTTATTCATGGCATCTTTTCCTGGCGCCCTGAAATAGATTTTTCCGCCATACTTGACGAAATGTCCGCCGTTACCATAGATGGTATCATCCTTATCGGCCACCGACATATCAGGATCAGCATCTTTATTGTTATTTAAATCATCATCTTTTTCAGAATCCGTCAAAGGAATATCTTCAGTTTTATCGATTTCATCTTTATGCTGTAATGATACATCATACACTGCATTATTGTGTGAATCCCCTGCATTTTGGGATTTAGGATCCATGATGGCTTTAAGCTTTCCGCAGCCCGTGAATATAAAACCACATAATATACAGATCAATATGACGGACAAATCAGTTTTTTTCATCGCTTTATTTCCGGATACATGAAATCTATTTTTAAATTTTTAAACAATGAAAAACTCATCTGGTTTCAAATACCTCTTCCGTAAACTTATATTTTTCATCCAGTTTCGGAATCTTAACAGGCGCTTTGCCGCTCACATCACCGTCTCCGAAGCAGGCCATAAGGGCTGCGGCCAGATTGGGGGCAAAGGCGCTGCCGGCTCCCGACTCGGGAACTGCCTTATCTATCGTTGAAAAATTATAGGAAAGAAGAATCGCATCAGCATCGCCAAACCTTGCCGCATCATAAGGAAGCTGACAGGTTACAACAATTGCCTGCTTTTCTTTCTCATGCAGAGAGGCTATGATCTTATCAAATACGCCTGATGAATAACCGTCGTCTGTAGCAGGATCAAGGCAGGCTGCATTATAGGTCTTATATACCAGTATGCAGTGATCAGCCTCAAGAGCCGCATTCATACATTCAGTTTCATTTTCTTTATCATTTTTCATTATCGCTATATGTGATTCATTAGAAATGATTCCCTGTTCCATGAGTTCTTGTCTGACATACTCTCCCGTTCCGACCTGGGCTTCGCAGTTTGCAGCAAAAAGCATCAGTGTGGTTTCGTCATCAGCCAAATTTATGGGAAATGCCTCATTATCATTTTTGACAAGACTAAGTGCCTTCTTTGTAATCTCCCATGCCACCTCACGGTTTTCGCTGCTTCCCACGCCGGATACAGCCTCATTTATCTGTTCGTCCGTCAGAGCGAAATCCGACTGCTCAAGAATGCCGTATTTTTCCTTTAATCTAAGGATACGTCTTACGGAATCATCTATAGTTTCTTCATCCACATCTCCGTCCTCGGCGAGTTTCACGGCTGTTTCCACCATTTCATTAACATGTCTGAAACCTGCTGTATCAAATATGGCGGGAAGTATGATGAAATCCACGCCTGCGTTCATGGTCATCCTGAGGACATCCTCATCCGCAAAATTCTCCGTGATGGCTTTCATATCCAAGGCATCCGAAACCACCACACCTTCAAATCCCATATCATCTTTGAGTATGTCCGTAAGGATCTTATGGCTCATGGTTGCGGGTATATATACCTCCTCACCTGATGAGGTAGAAATATATTTCTCAGTCTCTATCTGAGGATACTGGATATGCGCAGTCATGACCATGTCTGCGCCGGCATCGATGGCCTTCTTAAAGGGGATCAGCTCAAATTCCTTTAATTCATCATAACTTGAGTCAATGCGGGGAAATCCGGTATGGGAATCGGTATCCGTGTTTCCATGTCCCGGAAAATGCTTTAAGGTGGCGATAGTTCCTGCATCATGCAGTCCTTCAATGTATGAAATGGCATAATCCGAAACCGTTTCAGGTGAATCGGAGAAAGAACGGATACCTATGACAGGGTTACTGGGATTATTATTAACGTCAACCACGGGAGCAAAGTCCGTATTGATTCCCAGAAGCTGTAACTCTTTTCCGTATATTTCCGCCATTGCTTTGGCGTTGCCTGCATCGCCGGTTGCCCCCAGGGCCATATTGCCGGGGCCTGTCGTGCCAAAGCTGACACGGGCCACTTTACCGCCCTCCTGATCCACGCAGATGAATAAGGAAAGGCCTCCCCCGTCCTGATTGGTGGCCTGTATGTCTGAGACAAGGCCTGCAGTCTGGGCGGCATCCTTAAAGTTTTCACCAAAAAGAAGAACACCGCCGTATTTATGTCCTTTGAGGTCATCACGGATCTCATCATTTAATTCAGTTACATTGATACCCGGAATATCCTCAGCCAAATCATTATCTGACACCGCATCTGATTCTTCATCCTTTTCAGGAACCTCTTTCCAAACTCGATAGGATACAACCATCATCTGTTCCACCTTATCACGAAGAGTCATATCATCAATAATTTTGTCGATATCCGTTTCAGATGTTGAATCCCCTGTCTGTTCAGAACCCTTCGCAGCCTCTTTTGTGTCTTTGTCGTCGTCATTTTTTTGAGTTATCTCTTCAGTGTCTAGCACTTTATCCGTCGGTATTCCGGCCGTATTCTGCTGTGCACAGGCAACTGCCGAAAACATAAAAACAGTGGTCAACAATATTGATAAAACTCTCTTTTTCATTATAAATTCGCTCCTTAAATAAATCATGTTGAACAATACACCATTTTTAGCGGGTCGTTCAAGGTATATGCCGCATTCAGCCTCGACCTGAGCTCATCCGGCCAGGGATCTTTGAGATTCTGTTCCAAAAGTCCCGCCAGTTTTTCAGTTGAACAATACACCATTTTTAGCAGGTCGTTCAAGAAAAGCACCTACGTTTGTAAGTGCCTTCTTTTTATAATTCAGTATCTTTTTCCTCTTCGTTAGACAATGTAATTAAAAGAATCATCAGTTGATCGCCTGTCACTTCATCGCCACGTTTTTTCGCAATATCGATATAATCAATCAGTTTTTGGCGATATTTATCAGTTTCGACATATAAAGGAATCGCGCTTAGTTCTTCATCAGTTCTGCAGATCGGTATAATTCTTTTATTAAGTTCCTTCAGTATTCTTTCACTCGGCATACTATTTCAATCGCTTCCTTTTGATAACCCTATAATTATCAAATCCATAATTTACAACAGTGTATTTATGGTTTCTTACTTCCTTCGTAACTATACCCATTTTAGTTGAACAATACACCATTTTTAGCAGGTCGTTCAAGAAGAATTATTTAAAGCGTTTCCACCGTTCTTCAGACCATTTACGTTTGTGTTCGGTTAACCATTTGATATATTGATCCTTTTGTTTTCGTTTGAATAAATTGAAATGATGAGTCCATTTTAATTTTTCACGAACGGGTTTCTTGTGAAGTGAAAAATAATTTGATTTCATTTTGCTTCGGGTAATAGATATGATGGTATATAAAAAGATTATAATAAGTGAAATTAAAAGTCTTTTGTTTTGTAAAAAAGGCATGATAAATTCCATGATAAAATCCCTTTCTGCTGTTTTCTTGGCCTTAATTATACTTGTTTCATCTGTATTTGGTCAATATTTTACAAGTACAACATTTGCGGCAGAAATAGGGATTTTAGAGGGAATTGGTTTACTTGCTGAACTTGCTATTGGTGGCGGTATTGTTGAACAATACACCATTTTTAGCAGGTCGTTCAAGTTCAAGTTCCTGCTTGCAATGCCCCTCTGCCTGGATCCCCACGGCTTCAAGCGCCACCTTCGCACGCTTCTCAAGCTCGGCCAGGACAGCGTCGGAGTTATCGGTTATACGAACGGATACAACAGCCATTAGTTTATCAACACAAATAAATCATTAAGCTTAGAGGTTTCAGGAATCAAAAAGTCAGCATTTGCAAAAACAGCCCCTACATCATAATCATCAAAAATCACCATTTCGCCTTCATCGGTTGCGTAAACTTGGATAGTTGATCCATCTACATCAACGAGCATTTCATTCTTTTTGGCAGTTGGATACTCCTTCTCAAATTCCATACAAGCCATCCTAAAGGCATCCGGAGAATTATAGGTTTTTATGTTATACTTGTATTTCATTTCACGCCATACCTTTTATCGTATTCTTCATTTGTCTTTGATGCGGTTTTTATTATATCCTCATACGCCTCTTCACGAGTTAATCCCTTACGCTCCATTTTGTTGAACAACACACCATTTTTAGCGGGTCGTTCAAGCGCAGTGATCTATACTTTACGCTGTCTGGCCACTTCCGCAGTACTCATCACACTTTTTTTTTTCACGTCCAAAGAAAACGCCGGGCTCCATCAAAACTCCTCTCCTACTTCTCTTTCTTTTTCTTCGGAGCCGGCAGTTCTTCGAACATCGCTTCCATCAATTCTTTAAGGAACTCCTTATTCTCGACATCGTCTACCAAAAGCATCTCCTTGGCGCCTTCATAGGGTAATTCCAGGTCCGCATCCGGCATCATATCTCTGGCTGATTTTACATTCTTCACAAGAAACCGGTCATCATAGATCCCGCCGATCACTTTCCGGCGATAATAGATAATATACTCTCCCATCATCGCCCTGTAAGTTATCTCATCCGCCCCGGATAACTGATCCAATACATAATCCAGATATTCTTTACTCGATGCCATTCCTAACCTCCTTAACCCCGTCATCAGCAGCACCATGAAACTCATTACTTATTTCAAATTGCTCGTGCAAAATCAATGTAAATTATATGTTTTTTTATGGAAAAATGCAATGAAAGAGCGACCTTTCGGAAGGATATGAACAAATCAAATGCTGATCGCCGGAGAAAACAAAAAGGGTTATTTCATTACCGGTATATTAACAAATCCGGCCTGCTGTGTTACCATATAACCGGCAAAGGAGAACAAAGACATGGACAACGCCGGACACGGAATATTCAGCATATGGAAGCTGATCGGACTTTTTATCGCGATAGGGGCATTCGGATACAAAATCTATTATACCATTGTGTATTTCAATTCAATAAGCGACTGGTGGGGCGGGCTGATCATATTGTTTTTTGCCATGTACCTGACCAACATCGCCACTGTCCTGACTTCATTTACCAGAAGTCAGCTCACCTTAATTCTGGCTCTGACGGTCATAACCATTTCCATGACCCTGATCTGCCTTGACGGTCTGGTCTTTCTCGGCTTTGCCGCCAGCCTGGACAATACCCCCATGATCAAAAGAGGGATCTTCCCGCTCGCCCACATACTAAATTCTCTGGCCGGTGTCTTTGACCTCATCGGATTTTTTAGTATCAGGAGGCGGAGCGTACACGAACATTGATCGGAAATTTTTCACACCTAATCATCTCCGACCAAATGCACAGTCCTATAATCATGTCCCACGGCCGGCAGAAACTTCTTTATCACATCATCCACGCGTATCTTAAGACTGGATGTATTCACACAGGGATGACATCCGAGATACTCATCCTTCAATACATCCTCATCGATCAGCAGCTGAACTGCACGATCCTCATCATTCATCAGCCCCATGATGCTCACGGCTCCCGGCTCGATATCCAGATACTTCAGCATATCCTCAGGCTGGGCAAAAGAAAGCCTTGCAGAATTTATCTGCGCAGACAGTTCCTTTGTTTTAAACTTCTTATCTCCCGGCATCATCAAAAGATAAAATGCCGTTTTCTGACGATTGCAAAGAAAAAGATTCTTGCATATCACAACACCCAGGATCTCATCTACAGCATTACAGGCCTCCATGGTATCTGTCCGTTCGTGATCTGTTCTTTTATAATCAATACCGAGAGAATCCAGAAGGTCGTAGGTACGCGTCTCACGAGGCAGGCGCCCCTCCACATTCTCCGGTCTTCCATCTAACAGCTCCATTGTTATCTACTCCTCAAATATCTCAACTCTGAGTTGAGCAGCTTATAAATAATGATCTTTTTCACTTCAACGTGACAGTGATGGTACCCTCATAGTTTTTCCGTCCCTCCAAGGTCACAGTGCGTTTTTCAGAGTCTGATACCGTCACCTTGTAGTCCTTCTTCTTAAGAGTTACTGTTTTTTCATTAAGCTTCACTGTAACAGAGTTTATCTTCAGCTTCCCCTTCGCGTCGAAGGACGCATCTATGGATTCAAAACATTTGGCAAGGTCAGCCTTCGCCACCTGTATCTTCGCGGGATTCTGCTTCAGAAATTTATTCAGAGCCTTCACTGCGTTTGCCAGGGCCTTAATGTCATCCTTGCTCATTCCCAGCTGCTTTGCCTGTTTTTTATCGAATTTGATCTTTGATGTAAAGGCTGTCTCGCCTGCTCCGCCCTTACCCTTTGCCTTGTAGGACACAGTGAATAGTCCGCTTAGATCCCCGGCTGAAGCCACGTTTCCTGCCGAATTCTCAATAGCGGTCTTTGCGAGGCCTTCAAGGCCGGAAACATCAGTCTTGAGCCCCGCAGACTCGGGAGTCAGGGCCTCGCCCGAATATACGGTATCAGCGGTATATTCCTGTTCCACTCTGACCTGCACAGGCGTTCCGCCGATGGAAACGCTCACAGGCTGCGTGGGTTCGCTTACCACCTTCACACTGCCCGATGTACTGTCTTTCTCGTCACCGTCTCCCGACGTGCCGGAAGGAACCACACTTGAGCTGCTGCTGTCCTTCCTATCTGCAACAATTGATGAGCTGCTGTCCTTATCCTTTTCTGTAGATGACGAGCTGCCATCCTTTGCCGACGAGGACGAACTGCTGTCTCTTGTCGACGAGGACGAACTGCTGGTCCTTGTCGATGAGGACGAACTGCTGTCTCTTGTCGACGAGGACGAACTGCTGGTCCTTGACGACGAAGACGAACTGCTGTCTCTTGTCGACGAGGACGAACTGCTGTCTCTTGTCGACGAGGACGAACTGCTGGTCCTTGTCGATGAGGACGAACTGCTGGTCCTTGACGACGAGGACGAACTGCTGGTCCTTGACGACGAGGATGAACTGCCCGGCTTATCTTCCGAATCCGGTTCTTTAAATGTTACTCTTATCTTTCCACAATTAATATCCTTGTAATATACCTCCACTTCCTGAAGTCCTGTCACTGTCGGGTCACATTCTCCGAATGTCAGCTTTTCACTCGTCACCGTAACGGACGTGCCGTTATTATAAATGATATTGGCTGAAACCCCGGAAAAATCCGGAGTTTTGTTGATTTCAAAGGTCATATCCTCCCCACCGGTCAGGATAGCTGACGGTGCGGCGTGAATCTCTGCAGCGGCATTTGCATAGGACGCGGCCATCATCAGCGGCCCTACGCCCTTTGCCTCGTTCACCTTATAACTTTTGCCAAGGTACCCTTCCGGAGTAGTCTCAACTCCCGAAGAAATATAGACATTGTGAAGTCCTTCGGAATCCAGATAATTCTTAACTATACCATTAAACGCCATGAGGCCGGCTTCCCCGTAAGTATCGTCCAGATATCCTTCCGCATAGGTTTTCATCATAGCATAAGCCATGAGAGCAGTGCCGGAGGTTTCAAGCTCATTGTTGCAACCGCTTCCTGCGAGCTCCGGCCCGTGGTCGATCACGTTATACCACATGCCCGTCGCCTCGTCACGGTATTCCAGCATACCATCAAAAAGCTTTTTTTCTGTTAATATAAGGGCATCCTTTTCTTCCTCATACCCATCTTTAGGAAGCATACTGATAACATCGGCAAGAGCAGCCGCGTACCAGCCGACAGCCCTTAACCAGTATTGTCCGTTCAGGCCATCAGGCCCCCAGCCATGACAATACAGATGCTTTTGGGGTATATAAAGATTCTCGCCAATCCATAACATACGTTCCGTCACAGCACTGTAGATGTCATCGGATTCCGGTACTTCACATGTGTAAGTCTGAAAATCCTGGACAATTAATATGCCATCATCAAGAGCATTTGCAACTTCCATAAAAAAGGGCTGGGCCATATAGAGACCATCAAGGGCGATCAGATAGGTCTCCCAGTTTTTGTTGTCTATCTTGTGTTTAAAATTACCGTTGGTCCCCTCTGCAACCTCATATGACTGCATAATACTGTAAATATAATTAATTGTCTTTTTATATTTATCGGCACACTTATTATAATCCTTCTCCCGGATCAGATCAAAAAGAGCACGTGCAGGCGGGATAGAGTCCAGTTCCTTCTCCCTGTAATAGTTTTCGCTTGCATCGGTGCTGTCAACTTTCCCCGAGCTGGTTATATTTTCATTATAATAATCGTTTACACAGGGAAGATAGGCCTCCTTGTCGATCGTAAGAAAAGCATCCATCATGATACCGTTATAATAGGTCCAGCTCCTCTTTTTTCCCTCGGTATCCCAGATGAATCCGCCGGCTCTTCTGCCAAAGTTCGAATTTCGTTGATAAAGTGAATCCGCCAGTTCATATACGCTGTTTACGCTATCCTTCGTATCAGAGACAGATATTCCGGTAAGGCTTTGCTGCGGATCCGGGCCGTCTGCCAGGGTAGATTGCGGGATCAAAGCCGCCATAAACGTCAAAGATATAAAAACAGAAACAAGTTTCTTGAACGAATGTCTTACCTTCATGTTATTCTCCTTAGCCATATCAGTCTTCATTACCTATATAAGATCTTCGGTTTACCATTATAAGATCATTCAAGTTGAATGATACACCATTTTTAGAGGATCATTCAAGAGAATCTTAACAGTTCTCCATTTTATCTCTTCCGAATAGTGAGCGGACATATTTAACGAAGATGTCCGAATGCCTGGACTCAGAACGTCTTGCCTCAACGGCTGATATTGCACGCAGTATGGGTATGACTCAGAATAAACTGAGCAGACCCAGGGCATATCTCATAGACCAGGGGATCATTGCGAGCCCGGAACGAGGCAAGGTGATGTTTTGTATTCCTTACCTTGCGGATTACGTTAAAAAAGAAGAAAGTGTGATGAGTACTGTGGAAGTGGCCAGACAGCGTAGTGTTTAGATTGCTGATTTCCCAAGAAAAAATCACCCAGACCCTTAACCATACGTAATTCACGTGTTATAATAGAATGGACGGACATTCGATAAAACTATAAAATTCAACCGTATATTATAAATAAAAGTTGTCAGGTAGGAAAAAATATAAATGAAACCGGAATACTTTGGATTCTATACAGAAGCCAACCTGGTATGCATAGCCATTTTCATCATGCTGATCTTTCAGAATACAGGCTACCGGACCAAAACCGAGCAGGAAAACTGGTTTATCAGGACAGGCATCGTACATATCATTTACTTTCTTTCGGATATAGGCTGGGCTGCGGTGTTAAGCGATGTACTTCCCCATATTCGTTTTTTTGTTGTCTTTTTTAACTTTACAAACTATGTATTCCTGCATCTTATAGGGTATAGCTGGTTCATGTACATGGCTGCCTCGGAAGGGATGCTCCTTAATAAGAAACGGAAATTTGCCAAAACAGTCCTGATACCCACCATGGTATCTGTCCTTGTGATAATAGCAGCTTATGTCATCAACCCTTTACTCTGGATAGACAAAGATGGCAATCTCGGTGATCTCTACTATCCGTTTATGGTGACTGTTCCGTCGTTATATGTGTTATCTTCCTCCGTTATTTCCCTGAAAAACGCAAAAAAAACCACTGTGATAGAAGAAAAAAGACTGTACCGGCTTATCGCTCTCTATCCGCTTGCCATAGTATCTTTTGGCCTGCTGCAGACCTTTTTGCTCAATGCACCGCTTTTCTGTTTCGGAGTTACGTTGATGATGCTGTATTTCTACATCAAATCCCTACAGATGCTTATATCGGTTGACTCCCTGACAAAACTGAACAATCGGAGGCAGATTGACCGGTACATGGATAACATCAGTTACAGCGAAGACGAGTCGTGCTGTGTATGTATGATCGACATAGACAGCTTTAAAATGATCAACGACAACTACGGACATGCCGAGGGGGATCGTGCGCTTACGCTGATAGCGGATTCTCTGAGAAAGACTGCCGATGCGGCAACATTTCCGATATTTCTGGGACGTTATGGCGGGGATGAGTTCATTATGATCATAAGGTCCGTGGATAATGAGGCAGTGACAGGACTGATCTCAAGTTTCAGAACAATACTAAAGGAGAAGTCAGCTGATCTAAAATATAAGCTGGAAGCAAGTGTCGGCTATGATTTCCTCAACAGTGATGAAACGATCAAAACCTGTCTGAAACGCGCTGATGAACAATTGTATTTCGACAAAAAATTATGATCAGACATCATTTTCTGCCTTATATACATCGGCAATAGCGGTCTTTCTCATGGGGATACGGCAGTTCTTGTTGGAACCAAACTCGACTATGACATCCTCATCCGTAACATCGATGAGTACCCCATAAAAACCACCTGTGGTCTCCACCACATCACCGACCTCCATTTTAGTAAGCATTTCCTTTTTCTTTTCTTTCTCCCTGACCCGGGGTCTGACAGTAACGAAATAATAGAATGCCGCTACCACCGCGATACCGATTATCCTTATAGACCAAAGGTGACCTCCCGATACCGTCCCGGTGGCGGCTAAAAGAATATTATCCATACATGTCCTCCTTATATTGCTAAATTACATGCTGCCTTCCTTTTCCATGGACATAAGCAAGACTATCCCGATAAATGATACACCAATCCCGACGGGTCGTTCAAGTATAATTCTGCAGATATCCGAAATTAAAGCACTATGTACTGTTGACAAATAGTCCCCCCTAGTATATAATCCCGGATAGTAGGGGGGACTATTCAGCATATTTATTTTCAAGTGAGTGATAATGAGGCATTATATCGTTACGGGAATGACCTGTGCTGCATGCCAGGCCAGAGTGGAAAAGGCAGTCGGAAGGCTGCCGGGAATAAAAGATGTCAGCGTTTCTCTTCTTACAAATACCATGGGTGTGGAGGGCGACGTCAGCGAAGCTGATGTCATAAAAGCGGTGGAGGATGCAGGCTACGGCGCAAGGCCAAAGATCACGGCGGATATAAGAGAGAACGACCGGCCGGATGCTTTTGCAAATCTTGCGGCTGAAGAAGAAGCCCTGAAGGACTATGAGACTCCAAAGCTTATAAAAAGACTTATATGGTCTGTAGGTTTTCTTCTGATCCTCATGTATCTGACTATGGGACACAACATGCTTGGTCTTTATGTCCCGGCTTTCCTGGTACATAATCACCTGGGACTTACCCTTTCACAGATGCTTCTTGCGATCATAGTGATGTATATCAACAGGGCTTTTTTTATCTCGGGCTTCAGGACTCTTTTCCATGGAAGTCCCAACATGGATACACTGGTGGCCCTTGGCTCATCGGTATCCTTTGGGTGGTCTCTGTATGTCTTTTACAAGATGACGGTTATGATCACCGGGGGAACACCTAACACGGATCTCATGGAGATATATCACAGCCAGCTATATTTTGAATCGGCAGCTATGATCCCGGCACTGATCACAGTGGGCAAGACACTGGAATCAGTGTCCAAGGGAAAAACAACGGATGCCCTGAAAAACCTGATGAAGATGGCTCCCAAGACCGCCACGATAGAGCGAGACGGAAAAGAATTTTTAGTGGATATCAAGGAGGTCCGGGCAGGGGATGTGTTCGTCGTAAAACCCGGAGAATCCATACCCGTAGACGGAACCATTGTTGAGGGAGATACGGCTGTTGATGAATCAGCTCTTACCGGAGAATCCATTCCTGTGGATAAATCTGTGGGAGACAGCGTAAGTGCCGCAACTATCAATCATTCCGGTTTTTTTAAGGCAAAAGCCACCCGTGTAGGCGAGGATACTGCTTTTTCCCGGATCATACAGATGGTAAGTGACGCAGCTGCAACCAAAGCACCGATCGCCAGGATAGCGGATAAGGTTTCCGGAGTGTTTGTACCGGCAGTCATAGCTGTTGCAGCTGCAGTATTTGTCATATGGATGATTAAGGATGCGGGGATAGTTTATGCCCTTGAGCGTGCCATAAGCGTGCTTGTGATAAGCTGTCCCTGTGCACTGGGGCTTGCCACACCGGTTGCGATCATAGTCGGTAACGGCATGGGAGCAAAGAACGGGATCCTGTTTAAAACAGGCGAGGCCCTGGAATCAACAGGTAAAGTTCAGATCGTGGCACTTGATAAGACCGGCACTATTACCGAAGGAAAGCCGGAGGTTACGGATATCATCCCTGCAGACGGTGTAACACAGGAAGAGCTTGTATCAACAGCTTATCTTATGGAAGTAAGAAGTGAACATCCCCTTGCCAAAGCAGTTGTCAATTCAGTGGATGATCCGCCCTGTCCCCTGCACCCGGTCACGAACTGGAAGGCACTTCCCGGAAACGGCATATCCGCAGAGCAAAACAGTCAGGTTTTGTATGCGGGCTCCGGGAAATTTATCCGCACTGTCTGCAGTATGGATCCTGTTACAAAGCAGAGGGAAAAGAGCCTTTCAAAGGAGGGCAAGACCCCGCTGTTTTTTGCAAGAGAAGGAAAACTTCTCGGGATCATCGCGGTTGCTGATGTCATTAAGGAAGATTCCGCCCGGGCCGTTAAAGAACTTAAAAATATGGGCATTGAAGTCGTCATGCTTACCGGTGACAACGCCGGGACAGCTCAGGCGATCGGAAAGCAGGCAGGAGTAGACAATGTCATTGCAGGAATACTTCCGGAGGGTAAGGAATCTGTGATCAGAGACCTTCAGAAATACGGAAAGGTGGCAATGGTTGGCGACGGCATCAATGATTCCCCCGCTCTCACCCGTGCAGACATAGGGATCGCAATCGGAGCCGGTACCGATATTGCTGTAGATGCCGCTGACGTTGTACTGATAAATTCAAAGCTTACGGATGTATCGGCAGCTGTAAGACTCAGCCGCAAAACCCTTAAAAACATATATGAGAATCTTTTCTGGGCATTTGCCTACAACATCATTCTCATTCCCATGGCTGCAGGACTGTACCATGGCATCCGCATGAATCCCATGTGGGGAGCCGCAGCCATGTCCCTTTCAAGCTTTACTGTATGCATGAATGCTTTGAGGCTTAATCTGTTCAAGGTGCATGATGCAACCCATGACCATAAGGTAAGACGCCCTGCTTTAGCATGGGACGAAATAAATAATATCAACAATACTGAAACGGAGGAAAGTACAATGACAAAGACACTTAAGGTAGAAGGAATGATGTGTGAACACTGTGAGGCTCGTGTAAAAAAGGCTCTTGAAGCTGTTGCAGGCGTTGAAAGCGCTGTGGCGGACCATAATGCCAATACAGCGGTAGTGACGCTGAGTGCGGATGTGGCGGACGATGTGCTCAAAAAAGCCGTGGAAGATCAGGACTACAAGGTACTGGGGATAGAGTAGGGAGATCACTTATGACCGATAAGAAGACAAGCAGAACAGCGGCACAGAAAAAGGCTCTGACCAATCGTTTAAAACGCCTGGAAGGACAGATACGGGGATTGGAAAAAATGATCGAGGATGACGCATATTGCAACGATATACTTCAGCAATCCATGTCAGCGGGTTCGGCGATAGACGGATTCAATCAGGAATTGCTTGGCTATCATATTAAAGGATGCGTGACAGACGGGATAAAAAACAATAACGGAGAGATCGTCGACGAACTGTTGACAACCCTGCGAAAGCTTATGAAATAAATTGGTTGAACTCATCTCACAATTCTTTTTCATAACACAGATAATCATGTTCATACAAAAAGCATTCACCTGCCAGGTGAAAACCAAAGACAGCATAAGAGCGGATCGCCTTGATATTGTGTTTGCCCACCAGGATATGAATGCCGCGATATCCCCGACGCCTGAGTTCATCCATTCCAAACTGCATCATGAGCCTGGCATATCCCTTATTCTGTTCCCCCGGCAGCACAGCCAGTCTCGACAGCTCACCTTCGGGGGACAGATCATCATTCCAGCAGGAAAGGCTGTTGACCTGCTCATCCTCGTCGATGGAGACGGACGCCTTAATCACTCCGTCTTCCTTTAAAACAAAGAGCGAGTCCCTCGAAAGATCAAAATCGATGGTTTCTTCCGAAGGATATTCTTCACTCCATGGGCAGTATTCTCTTCCAATCTGAGCCCTGTATAAAGACATTATCTCATCTCTGTCTTTTTCACAGGCCATAACTATATTGTCATTCATTATTCCACACGTTCCAGGGAAACCGAATCCATTCCCGCCTCTTTCATAAGATCTCTCATGGCTTTTGCATACATTTCACCATGGAAGCCCTGATACCAGTTGATGTAGAAGAAGCCTCCCACTTCAATGGCCTGCGCCATCATACCCTTTTCCTGCATGGCATGATAAGAAGTCATCCGGATGCGGCTGCCATACTCATCAGTTCTTAAGGTTCCGAGATAGCTTATGGAGCCTCCGATCTTTACCTTTGATCTCTGCTCAAGTACAATATTGTCAAGAGCTCCCGCGGCAAAAGCCTTGGCGAAGCCTTCACAGATCCCACGGTACACACCGCAGAGCATTTTTATGTTCTGTTCCGAAGCAAAACCCTTCAGGAAATCCCTGTAGTTTTTATTCAATATCTCATCGCTGTCATTAAGAGCCTCAGCCTTAAATGTATATGGTGCGTGAACCACCTGATGCAGCAGGGAATTGGCATTGCCCATCACTTTTCTCACACTTACAGGCGACATGATATCGATGGGAAGCGTATTTTCCGGATGCACCTTCTGCATTGCCCTGGCAAGCAGCACAGCCAGTACCGACATGGGGCTGCCTCCTACCGACTTCGCATATGTCATAAACTCATCACCGGGCACACTGATACAATAGCCTCTGCAGTCCTCACGGGTCGAAAATGCCTCATCCCTGTAGGCTTCCTTTATCTCAAAGGATTTATCTTTCCCGAATGATCCCATCATAACACCGGGATCGATCGCATCGGACATAAGATAAGCATCCACATCCTGTCCCGGGACTACGCCGTCCTTTTCGGTAAATACACCCTCCGGTACGGGATATTCCTTCCCGTCAAGTTCACAATAATAGTAGTAGAAGAAGGTCTCCAGAACCGACTTAAAACCGGTACCGTCATAGGGCACGTGATCGACATACACCCAAAGAACCTTGTCAAGATAGCAGAAAGTCACTGAATGGAAGTTACCGGACCTCTCATAGGGTTCTATGACTTCACCTGTCTCCTCTATCACAAAAGGCAATTTATTCTCAAGCAATACAAGCTTTCCGTCACGGGTAGCCTCCGCGTATGTGACATAGGGATAGATCGCTATGGTCTTGTCCCACGCCTTTTTTACCGCTTCAGGATCCACCTTCTCAGCCAGATCAAAACGATATGTCATAAAGAACGCCTTATTTGTAAAATATGCTCCTTTTGCCATCATTCCCGCTGTAACAGGACGTATCTCCTTCCATTTTTCCACGAAGGGATCTCCCTCCATGGCAACCTTTAATTTACGCTCCCTGAGGAACTTACCCTCCCTAAGCGACCGCACCGTATCCCAGCCGTTGCACTGGCCCGAGCACAGGAAGGAGTCACATCTTGACAGGATATACAGCGCATAAAAATAATTGACGGTCGTATCTTCAAGGGCATCATAATATGCCTGACCCTGCTTTGCCTTCTGCTCATACTCATATATGAGCGTGGTACCCCTCTTTTCAAGATCGGAAAGACGCATTCTCTCCTGAGAAATAGCTATGACTTTTCCGGGGAATGCTGCTTTTATCTTTTCAAGATTATCCTCATCCTCTGTGGCAAGGAATATCTTTTCATAACCATCCTCTTTGATCCATTCGCTGATAACGGATATCATCTGGTCCGGCCTTGCATGGACACGATCTACACCAAGATTTGCGGTCAGATAATCCGTTCCTCTGGCAAGAACCCCAAGTGTCTTTTTTCCGCCTAACACCGCATCCGCATATTCCCTCATTTCCTCAGCAAATTTTTTATCCAATATACTCTCGTCAAAGTTGGCGGGATACTGGCAGGCGTACCAGGATGTGGAGAACACGGCGTACAGACCTTCCAAAACAAAAGTGTTATCCTCTGTGGCATCATCAGGTTTGGGATTGATATGAAAATACCGGCATAAAAGCGATTCCGGATATCTCGTACATCCGGGCCGCAGGAAAGCACTGAGTCCCCTGGGAGCACCCGCATTTGAAGCGACCGACATATTGGCAAGGATCGCCCCCACACCCGATATTCTCGACATTACAACTTCAATATACTTAAACGGACCTTTTCTTCCGTTAATGAACGCCTGCCAGAGAAAAACATTCTGAAATGCTGCAACAGAACTTAAATACGACCAGTCACGTTTTGTATAACCCATTTCAAAAGGACTCGGAGTCATCCGAAGAGTCCCCTTTTCCGTCTGTGAAGGCAGGCTCTCTGCTACAATGATCCGGTCAGTGTCTTCAAAAAACCACCTGATCCTTTCATCTGAACAATATATGTTAAGGTCAGTATACTTCAGAGCTACCCCTGCAACTCCAAGGCTGTATTCATCCACACTCTCTATCTCGATCCTGTCAAACTGTTTAAGAAAATCCAGACAGAGATTATCCTTATCATCTTCATCATAATGGAAAAAGGGTGCATAAACCATCCCCCCGTTCGTCATCTTGAGGATAAGGCCGCGGACATTTTCGGGGAAAAGCAGCATATTATCCGTATAGACAAGGTCATAGTCTTCTGTTTTTCCTTCAGGATCCGTCACATGAAAACGGGTTTCACCCTCCCTTACCTTTGCCAGCGCATCACGAAATACATTTCGTCCATGATTCAGAGTTGTCAGTTCTTCCTTGTTTGCTTCCCGGATATTTAACATATGCCTCTCCTTTTCTATAGCTTCAACATGTTGACCCTTGGCCTTATATCATTCCTTATCAAATTTCTTCACCACCATTATCTCCACATTTTTCCCGATAACGGATACCACAACATCATCGGAGAGTTTGGAGATAAGGAGCTTTTCCAGACCGTCTTCTTCTTTTATACCCTGATCCTGTTTAATGGAGAAGGAAACGCCCCCGTTCGTACTGTTTCCTGATATGACAAGCTCCCTTATCCTGCTCACTATACCGAAAAATACCGCATTCTTATTCTGGCTCGCGATCTGCAGAAACTCAGCTTTTTTATGGGGAGAGATCTTCAGCTGTGAACGGACATGAATATTTACCTTCTGATAATTTCCCCTTATCCAGAACCGGCCCGTCACCTCTCCGGCCACTGCCTCTACAAGTGAGATAAGCTCCTCGGAAAGCAGTTCAACGGTTTTCCTTTGTGACGATTTAAGTCCATGAAACCTTGAAAAGCCTGCCACATCTTCCATGATAGCTTTTATGCTTTCCTGTATATCTCCTCCCAGGCTCACAAAATCCGTACTTGTAGATGAAGAGCGAACTGCGGTATATTCCTGATCATCATCATAAAACATCGGGGTATCCTCACGGCTGACAACATTCACAAAGTCATAAGGTATCTCTATTCCATTCTTGGCAAAGCTTCTGATTATCCCCTGATAAGCCTCACTCACGGCCAGATCATTATCTGTCGCAGGCTCCGACCAAATGGTGGTCTCCATCATCATTGCACTGTCTCCTATGGAGACCAGATATGCATCCCCATAGCCGTCCAGATCCTTATTTCTCCAGTTGTTCGGACAGGTGTAGGGACATTCCTTTACAGCCTGTCTGATAAGCTCCGCCGCCTTTCTCAGATCCGCACCGTAAGCCACGGGGATCTGCAGATAGGTAGCCCTGTTGCCATGATCGTAATTGGAATGTGTGATGGTCCGCTTGTTGATCTCACTGTTCGGAACGATGAAGTGCATGCCGTCCCTCGCTCTGAGCACCACATGTCTCATGGTGATATCCTCCACCACGACGGATTTGGGAATATCCGAAAGATAGATCCTGTCTCCCACATCAAAGGGCTTATACAGGCTCAGCATGAGCCCGCCGAGTATATCCCTGATCACATCCTGCCCGGCAATACCCACGATACCGCCTACGACCACGGTAGATCCGAACAATGCATGCCACAGCGTGGCTGTGCCGATATACCCGAATACGAATACGAATATCGCCACTATCACGATAAGGACCTGTACCAGTCTCTCAAAAAACAGAAGATGTATCGCCCTGCTGTTCTGACGCAGCTTTCTGAAAAAATGCCTGACAACTATCATTACAAGTGAAGTCACCAGAACGATCATAATACCGGCGATAAGCATATAGGGAAAGAAACCGTTCTTTCCCCTTATGGATTCCATTATGAATTTTCCAATGTCAGCCATTAATAAAATCCCATCCAAAATCATCATACCCATCCTCTCGATACGCCTTCAGTCTTCAGAACATCCCGAATATCTTTTCATTAAATGAATCATACAGTTTATCATATGTGGTGTAAGAAATGTCCGTATCCTTAAACTGACCGTTCCATGCATCCTTTATCCCCATACACAGGCTGTCGGCGCATTCTTCATCAGTCAAAAGGATAGAGGGGAACACATAATAGATCATGAACAGGTTCATATCCATCTGCATCCGGCCGTTTATCCTTCCTCCGTCCGAATAGGCTTCATGGACCTTCCCTGCAAATTCTTTCCCCACTTCATCAGCCGCCTTTTTTTCATCTTCGGCCGTCTTTACATAACGGATCATCTCATCAATAAAATGACCACGGCTGTTGCGGAATTTCTCCATATTGGCTTCATAGGACTTTTTCTTTAGATTGTTGACCATAGATTTTTGATCGGAGAACATCTCCTGAATATTGTCAAGCATAATTCCCCCTTATAAGTCATAGATCTTTTTCATAATTCACCTGAAACTGTCATAACTCTTAAGAGACCATTTCATCTATGGCTCTTGCCAGCTGATCGGCACAGGAAGTGCCTCTTCCTCCGCAGTCATTGCCTCTCAGGATATCAGCCGCATTTTTTGCATCGGCGCCCTCAAGAAGCAGCCCGATAGCCTTGAGATTTCCGTTGCAGCCGCCCAGGAACCTCAGATTATGCATTTTCCCTTCGTCATCTATTTCAAAATCGATCTTTTTTGAACAGACTCCCTTAGGGGCGTAAGTATAGTTTTTCATAGTATTATTCCTCCTGAAATTAAGATTCTTCGTCACTTCGTTCCTCAGAATGACAACAGATATACTTCGTTCCTCAGAATGACAACAGATATACTTCGTTCCTCAGAATGACAGCGGGTATACTGCCATCTTCATTCTTTCTCTAATACGTCGGCGATCCGCTTACAGGCCTGACCGTCTCCGTACGGATTATGAGCACATACCATTTTATCATATGCAGCCCTGTTTTCCAAAAGTTCTTTAAGTTTTTTGTAGATCGCTTCGCTTCCTGTCCCTGTAAGATACGCACAACCCGCCATGATCCCTTCGGTCCGCTCGGTGACATCCCTCATGACCAGCACAGGTTTTCCGAAGGAGGGACACTCTTCCTGGATCCCGCCGGAGTCGGTCAAACACAGATAACATCCGGCCTCCAGGTTGTGGAAGGTTTTAACATCTACGGCGGGCACAATGCGGATGGTGTCACAGCCGGCGAAAACCTCCCGGGCCAGTTCTCCCACTCTGGGATTTCTGTGGATCGGAAAGACCGCTCTGTGCTCCGGATGCTCCGTAAGGGCTTTTTTGATCCCCTCAAACATGCCTCTCATAACATCTCCCTGACTCTCCCTGCGATGGGCCGTGATCAGGATAAAATCATCCCCGGCCCAGTCAAGCAGAGGATGTGTGAAATCATCCGAGACAGTGTATTTCAGGGCGTCCACCACCGTATTTCCGGTTACGAAGACCCTGTCCGGATCCTTCCCCTCCCGGATGAGATTCTGTCCTGCGTCAAAGGTGGGGGCAAAATCATATTCCGAGATCAGGGATATGGCTCTGCGGTTAAATTCCTCCGGATATGGTCTTTTTATATCATGGGAACGAAGCCCGGCTTCCACGTGTGCCACCGGAATACCCAGATAAAAACACGCCAAAGCCGCGCAATACGAAGTGGCTGTATCACCGTGTACTATAACGATCTGCGGCTGTTCCTTTGTCAGGACCTCACGCAAAGGCTCCATCACGGCATTTGTGATGTCAAAGAGGGTCTGATCCGCCCTCATCACATCCAGATCATGGTCAGGCTTTACATCGAACAGTTCAAGGACCTGATCCAGCATATCACGGTGCTGTCCGGTTACGCAGACCCTGTTTTCAAAACACGGCCTTTGCGCCGTCTCCCTTATCAGGGGACAGAGCTTCACTGCCTCAGGTCTGGTTCCGAAAACATACATCAGTTTTTTCTTCATAGCTTTCACCTTTTGCCGGTTTCTTTATATTTTATGCTTTTATCTTCTGTTTAGCAATTCTTTTTGATATAATGTGCTATTGGGAGGATCAACATATGTCAAGAGTACTTATCGGCCTGTCGGGCGGCGTAGACAGCGCAGTGGCAGCTTATCTGCTGAAAAAAGAGGGCCACGAGGTAATAGGGATAACACTCCGCACCTGGCTGTCAGACGACGGTGAGGAGAGCCGTTGCTGCGAGATCGATGATGCCAGAAAAACAGCCGAGATCATAGGGATAGACTATCATACCCTGAACTGCACCTCTCTGTTTAAAGAAAAAGTCATCGATCCTTTTTTACATGAATACATAAGCGCACGCACGCCCAATCCCTGCATAGAGTGTAACCGCTATGTAAAATGGGACCGTATGATGTATATGACAAAGGTGCTCGAAGCGGACTATATAGCCACCGGCCACTACGCCCGTATCCAAAAAACAGACAACGGCAGATATGCCGTGAGAAAAGCACTTCATGCCGAAAAGGATCAGAGCTATATGCTCTATAAGCTGAGCCAGGAACAGCTGTCCCGCACCCTCATGCCCCTTGGAGGCTACACAAAGGATGATGTCAGGCAAATTGCCATGGATGCAGGCCTGAATGTGGCGCAAAAAAAGGATTCCCAGGAGATATGCTTTGTTCCGGACGGTGATCACGCCTCGTATATAGAAAAAAATGTTCCTTCCGGCTTGCCCGGAGAAGGCAATTTTACCGACGAAGAAGGCCATATACTCGGCCGGCACAAGGGGCTGATACATTACACTGTAGGCCAGCGCAAGGGACTCGGAATAGCCTTGGGCTATCCCGCCTACATAAAAAAGATCGATCCCGTTAAAAACGAGATCGTTCTGGGACCCGAAAGCTCGATATTCGGCAAAGAGGTCATCTGCCGTGATGTGAATTTCATGAGCATCCCCGGACTTTCCGATGATGAACAGCTGCGCTGCCGCGCGAAGATCAGATATCGTCACGGCGCAAAGGATGCCATCCTGTCCAAAATTGACGACAAACTCGTAAACCTAAGTTTCGAAGAACCGGTTAAGGCCGCGGCACCCGGACAGTCTGCCGTATTTTACGATGAAGACGACTTCATCATAGGGGGTGGGATAATCACATAGGACCGGCTTATATCATAAGATTCTTCGCTACGCTCAGAATGACAGCAGGTATACTATGCTCAGAATGACATAACCGACTGTCATCCTGAGGCTTTTGCCGAAGGATCTTGATCACAGATCCCTTATGCTATCAATAAGAGGCTATGTATTCCCTCCATGTTTATGATATAATGAGGGTGTTTCCGATCACGGCACTGAGAAAGGCGGATCAAATGGCTGATAATAACAGGAAATTAAATGAAGACGAATTGGAACAGGTTACCGGCGGCTTAAGCGAAGAGGGCGACGGGGTTATGAGAGACTGCCCGAGATGCGGGATCCAGACCATGTGGTTTCCCGACAGCACCGGGATCCTTTACTGCGGTCAGTGCGGAAAGCCTGAAAAAGGCGGCCAGGGCGGCAACGACACCGTCGGTGATGACGGAGGAGTTTTTGTATACTAAAGCCGGATCCCACCGGACAAAGCACATGACTATCGTTTTATTTCAGCAGGTTCAATACCCCCTCATGGGTATTGTTTGCCTGGGTGAGCATCGCCTCGGCAGCCTGCTGCACGATATTGTGCTTTGCCAGCTTGACCGACTCTGCGGCCATATCCGTATCTGCCAGACGGCTGTCAGCCGCGTCGGTGTTTTCGCTTGAATTCCGGTTTATATCTATCGCATGCTCCAGCCGGTTCTGTTCGGCACCGAATCTCGAACGTATGCTGCTGACTTTGTTCAAGGCCTCTGTCAGTCTTCCCAGAGCTTTTTCGGCATACTTTTTCCGGGTCACGGTTATGGTATTTATGCCAAGCGCCGTAGAATCACACCTGGGTCTTTCTATCTTTATCACATCATCATAGACACCGCTCATCTGTATATCTATATCGCCCTTATCATCGCTGATCCGGCCGTTTTCATTAAACATGAGGGTGCCCTTGGCACTGCCCGAAACCTCAGAAATGGGATGATTGCCCATTTTCTTATGGGATATCTTAAGCGCACCTTTATCATCCAGCTCTGCTCTCACAGGCGCTCCCTGGGCAGTCAGCTGATCGTTCAGCTCGTCCAAAAGCTCCTGCGTGGTATAATCTGCTTCAGGTATGGTCAGAGAATATTCCGCACCGTCTGTCTTAAAGGATAGCTCATTGTTCTCGGGAGTGATGGTCACGCCGCCTCTCAGATCCTTAGCCCCTGCGATGTAGGCAGGAACCAGTTCACCGTCAGTCTGATAAAATACCGAAAATGCAGCGTTCCCGCCGATCCCGTCTATGACATAGGTGCCCTCTCCCGGAAGCTTAACGGAAGATGAAAGCATGAAATTCAGGGCATTGTCATTATTTGAGCCGGCCACATTATTCTGTACGCCGCCTATCTTTGCCTCTATCATACCTTTGGGCAGACCCGCCGCAGTAAGCTGCGCGTCCAGTTTTTCCTGGATCATGTCCGTAAGCGAGCCCCCCGAATATACACCGGGATCCAGTTTCATGGTAAGAGTCTTATTTCCCCCGGGATATTGGACATCCATGGTGAGGGTATCGTTCACCCCCTCCATTATCTTTACGGGATGATGCTTCACATCCTTACGGCCTATGGTATACGCCAGATTTTTGGGATCCGTCACATTGCTTCCCACGGTTTCCAGCGTGCCCTGCCTCTGGGTGACTTCATTTGAGGTACACATCACCTTGTCATAAAAATCACCCCTGGTATAAGCGTTGCTGCTAAAATAATTACGTCTCCCGGTAGTGTTATATGTGCCTATAAACCTCTCTGTACCCGTCTTTACAGCCTGTATGTTCACACCGTTCGCATCCACCGTCGCCGTAAGTTCTCCCGCGCCCACAGCATTGTCAAGGGCTGTCTGCAAAGCTGTTTTAAGCTGATCATAAGAAGTGTACGTACCCTGGGGAACCTTTACGTCCACATTGGCTCCGGTATTATCATTAACCCCCTTATAATACCTGAATTTCAGATCGTCGTTCCATTGGTCGATCACCAGGGGAGAGCTGTCCGATATGGTCAGATTCTTACCATCCATGGCTGCATGTCCGGATGATTCGTAGCCGGGATGTCTTTCAAAACTGCTGTTGCTCTCCGTGACAGACTTGGGCATGATGGTCGTATCCGCGGATGTCAGATAGAAACTGCTGCCATCATCGGAAGTAAGGGTAAGATGTCCTGAAGGATCAAAACCTGCCGTAACTTTAGGCACCTCCCGCTCTGTCTTTCCCCAGATGGAGGGCATGGCGGAGGGTGATGCACTGATATATGACACTGACACGGAATTACCCGCTCCCTTCTGATCCGTAGTCAGCTTCAGCCGGCCGTTTTCCACAGACGCCGTCACGCCTTCAAGCTTTGTATTCAGCATGGATATAAAATGGGTTCGGTCATAGGTGCCGGGAGTCAGGGAAACTGTCTTCGTAGTTCCGTTCAGGTTGTATTTGAATTCGGAAGCATCCGAAGCTATGGTGATGGATGAGAGCATGGCGGGATTCAAAGTCTGGGAGCCCGGAGTCTTATAACCGTCATAAAGCGCCTCTGTGGCACTTCCTCCCGACGCACTGCTGTACTCCAGATACTTATCCGAACCAACCTCATTGGTGGAAAGCCTCAGACGTCCCGAATAAAGCGAAGCCGTGACAGGTATCCCAGCTGCACTCAGTTTCCGATTCATCTCATCGATCAGGGATGAGGGGGTATAGGTATTGGATGAAAGGGTGATGCTCTTATTCTGATTATTCAGTTTAAAATTGAAGGTATTTGAAGAATCAGTGATATCTATGGTGGAAGCCAGAGACCTGTTTGTGGTCATAACGGCCCCTGTTCTGGTGGTATTCAGTTCCTTGAGCAGGGTACTTCCGGAAGTGTCGCAATATATGTTATTATCCTCACCCCAGAGATTCTCCCCCAGTATTCCCGTGATGGTGAGTCCCTTTGAGCCGGAGGCTGCAACCGTTGCCGAGCCCTCGCCTGTACCGAAGGCCGAATTGATCCCGTTCTGAAGTGCCTGTGCCAGAGTGGTGGTATTATACGTGCCTGCCGAAACCGTGATGGTCTTATTGGTTCCGTTAAGGTTCAGGTTAAGGGTATTGTTGGAACTGTCGATCTTAAAGCTGTCCGTGGTGGTATTTATCGTGATCTTCGCAGGAGTCTGGGTCCAGCTGTGCTCTCCCACCTCTCCTTCCGTACCCGCCGTAGTGGAACCGGAAGAAGAATAAGCTGTAGTCACATAGCTCGACTGTCCCGAACCGGTGTTGGTAAAATTATTTGTGGCACCGTTTATAGTCTGATAAGGGCTGGTCGTGTTGTAGACCACATCCGACTTTTCCTGCTTCTGGGCGTTTAAAGATGAAATGATCTCATCCCGGGTAACCGCATTTCCTGTGGGAAGCTTAAGGTCATAATAAACTCCGTTCTGCTGTGAATACACCCTGATATTATTATCCGCTGAAGTAATGGACGACGGTTCAGGAAATACACGCTCCGAAGTAAAAGCGCTGCCTGAAAAGGAATTATCGGTGGTCAGCCTGTTTGTGGTAAAGATATCCTTAAGACCTGAATTACCGCTGACCTCACCCAATACAAGATTCGTGATCCCCATTTCTGCAGTGATCCGGATCTGTCCTTTCAGGTTACCCACATTATAAACTGAAGCCGAAAGCTTTCCCTTATAAGCCCCCATCGCATCGGAATTCAGGGCATCGTCAACTGCCTGTGCCACCTGTGCGGAAGTGGTATAAGAGCCTGAAGCCACTGTCACATTTACGGAATTGCCATCGATGGAAAGGGTGAATTTGTCATTTGATCCCGAGGTGATATTCAGGGGAAGATTAATGTATGAATTATTGCCGGTAACTCCGTCAAAGGTCTTGCCTCCGGTCACGGTAGCCTGCGTATCCGGAGTGGTCTCATTGGTCACAGCAGCGTCATTGCGATACTGGTTATAGCTTCTTTCCACAAAGAGAGTGTCAAAAGCACTCGATGAAGGATCCACCTTGACCTCGCTTCCGATCCCCTTTTGTGTGGAAGTGAGCTTTATCCCATAGTATCCGTTGGCGGAATAGGTGGACGCCGTGACATTAAGTCCCGCAGAGGAAAGCTTACTGTTAAGCTGATCCTTCATCTCATCTATGCTGTAGTTTCCCGCCGCCAGTGTAACGGTAGTGGGACTCGACGCACCGTTTGGCTGAAGGGTCAGTTTGTCATTCACTCCCGCCTGTATGGAAAATTTCGTATGTTCCTCGTCCCTGGGATCCGAGGATATGGGCAAAACGGCACCGCCCGTGAACTGCCCTGCGGTAAGCTGAACATTTCCGTGGTTCACATTGTCATAGAACACCGAGGTATAACGGGCATCGTCTATCTGGAACATATTTCCCTTAAAGTTCGAGATGATGGCGTTGTCGCTGCCCATCATAATGCCCGTGCCGTATTTTTTCGCCGTGACGCCGGTTCCCGTGAGAGCATTGTTCAGTTTATCGATAAGCTGATCCCTGGTATAGAAGCCCTGAGGCAGAGTAATGGATTTGGATGAGGTATTACCGTCAAAATCCTCTATGGAAAAAGACATGTTATCATTTTTACCGGTCTGGATATAAAGCTTTGCGCTGTCGCTGGTAAATACCGTGGTGCCCAGAAGGGATCCCACGGAACCACCGTCATAGGAATCGTAAAGCAGATAAGACAGGCCTCCTCCCACCTTATCTATCTTTGTGCCGCCCTCCAGATTCAGATTAAAGGTACCGTCCCCGGTGAGGGACATATAGAGCCCGTCATCCTTGGCTGCGGTTTTAAAAATGGCATCCTCTATCTCATCGGCCAGCTCCTGGGTGGTATACGTACCCTCAGGAACAGTGATAGTCACTTCCTTCTCCGTCTCTGCGTCATCGCCTTCGGGCATCTTGTAGGTGACTATCAAAGTGTTTTTGGGCACATAAACGGAATGGATCTCCGAATTATCGAATTCGGCATTACCCTCACACTGATAATAGGTGGGGTCATGGTCCATAAAGATCTTTTTGGTATTAAAGGTGGAATTGTCTGTGATGCGGTCTATCTCTGATTGTAATTTATCGAATTCCTGCTGGATCGCGGCCTTGTCCGCGGGCGTATTGGTCTCGTTCAGGGACTTTATGGTAAGTTCGTTCATGCGGTGGATCATATCATGAACTTCATTCAGCGTACCATCGCCTATCCTGACCCAGGAAGCCCCATCCTCCCCATTGTATGCACCCTGATTAAGCCCTCTCACCTGAGACCGGAGCTTCTGACTGATGGTAAGGCCTGCAGCGTCGTCTGCAGCGCGGTTTATCCTGTATCCCGACGACAGCTTTTCTGTCGATTTTTTCTTGTTATCGGTATTGACCTTCATCTGGCGCTGCACTTCCATGGCTGCCAGATTAGTAGCAACAGAGATCATCCTTTATCCCCTTCCCGTACCATGAATTGCTTTAAGCATGATACGGGATATATATCGGCATTTTTACCTGCTAATTAAAGACCTCTTCGGATAATTTCTCTATATCTTCATCACCGGAAACGATCACACGGTACATGATCCCCTCATCATTCCAGCTACATAAGGATGTGTTTTCTGTCAAAAGAGACCTGTACAACATGGCTTCCTTACCGTTTATCTGTATCTTTGTCCCTTCATCCCATTTATATGCAGAGTCTGTCAGATCCTCAGAGGATATGCCCCGGGACATTTCCAGACGGCAGACACTCCCGTTCATTATGAAATCCGCTATGGCCAGATCTTTACCTGACATACGGTAATTCACATTGGAAGCTCCCTCCGGTATCACAAAGCTATGACCCATAAGTCTTTCTATTTCCGAAGGCTCCGTATCTCTGAAATGTATCGCAGACCCTCCCGCGATCTTTTCCTTATTCAACTCAGGCCTAAAGCTTTCCGTATCCCCGTATCCGTCTTTCAGATCGATCTCTTCATCCTCGCTCTCGGCAATATCGACAGGAGCATTCCCCTGAGGGGCCACATCATAAGTCGCAGCTTCTTCTGCGGCGGCATCTGCAGTGGCCTCTTCGGCAGCTTCCCGGACAGCAGACTCTTCGGCAGCTCCCGAGACCGCATCTTCCGCCATATTCAGATCCGCCATATCATCGGATTTTGATCCACTTTTGGCAGTCTCTTCATCAGCTTCATCTGACGCTTCCATGGCAATATCCGAGGCCGGAGCGGTAGCGCTCTTCGAGGAGAGATGCCCCATCTGCCTGAATACCCTGACAGAGAATATGATTATCACAGCCGCAGCTGCCAGGCCGGCAAAAACGTAATAACGTCTTATGCTCCTGACCGCCGGTGAAGGGGCCGCTTCGTTAATATATTCATCATCTATATTGCTTAATTCCCTAAGGAGATCTGTCGTTTTCATGTTATACCTCTATCAAGATCCTTCGCTTCGCTCAGGATGACATGCGTTTTACTGCTTCGTTCAGGATGCATGCGTTTTTCTGCTTTTTCTTCCTCCATAACAGGGTATCACACTTCTATCCCCTCGCTGATCAGTCTTGATCGGAGCTCATCCCGTCTCCTCTTAAGGCTCATCTTCACCTTACTCTGGGTACAGCCGTTTTGGTTTGCTATTTCGCTGACAGACATCATATACCAGTATCTTTGAACAAAAAATATCCTCTCATCCCTCTTAAGACCGGCAAGAAACTCATTAAGACATTTTCCCAGGGTCATCCGGTCTGCTATATCCAGGGTGTCGTCGCCCCCGGATACGCATTCGGACAACTCATCCAGACAAAGGGAGAGCTGTCCGCCGCCCCTCTTCCGGGCGGTGGAATTCTCTACCCTCGTGATGGCCAGGTTGCGGGTGATCCGCCCCACATAAGCCCTCAGTGAGTCAGGCTCGTTGGGCGGGATGCTCTCCCAGGTCCTGAGACCCGTATCGTTCACACATTCATCCGAATCCTCTTTGTTGAAAAGTATATTCCAGGCTATCTTAAAGCAGTAGGAGAAATACTTTTCAAAAAGATGTTTTACGGCATCATCCCGCCTGTTTAAAAATGCTTCTATGATCTGTCTGTCATCCATATTCTCTCAGATCCTGTTGTACAGGTATAAAAACTCCCTGCGGTATTCGTCGCTGTCAGCGCCCTTTGTGTTTTCCATCCTGTAGAGTACATCCCTGAGGCTGCTGTCCCCGGCATATTCGGAATCCTTAAGGATCATTCCTATCTGTGCCACACCTGCTGCCCAGGACATATCATCGCTCATGTACCTTGATACCATCGACTTATCCACGGGATACTCCTTGAGGATGCTCTTTTCCCCATCCGGCTCCTTGTATCTGATGTTCACTGTCAGTAGTTCACCCTTTGCCGCCGAAAGGTCATCTCCCTTGAATGTGGTATCGGTATATTTTGATTCAACGGTTTCCACCTTCTGGGATGAAGCATGACTTGCTATCTCATAAAGAGCTGTCACGCAGTGTCCCGCGCCTATCTCTCCGCCGTCCTTTGAATCGTCTGCGAAGCTCTCTGCAGCCATCTGTCTGTTCTCATAACCTATGAGACGATAACCCTTTATGTATTCGGGGTTAAATTCAACCTGAAGCTTTACATCCTTTGCCACTGTGAAAAGCGTGCCGCCGATCTCATCTATGAGCACCCTTCTGGCCTCGTTCACTGAATCGATATAGCTGTAATTTCCGTTTCCGTTGTCAGCCAGGGCTTCCATATTCACATCGGAGATATTGCCCTGTCCGAAGCCGAGAACTGAGAGATAGATACCGCTCTTTGCCTCTTCCTGTACCAGGCGGGCCAGGGATCCCTCATCTGTCTCGCCCACGTTCAGATCGCCGTCCGTAGCCAGGATTATCCTGTTATTTCCGCCTTTGATAAAGTTTCTGCGGGCGATCTCATAAGCGGTCCTTATACCTGCTGATCCATTGGTACTTCCGCCTGCAAACAGATCCTCCATGGCGTCGTTGATCCTGGCCTTTTCGCTGCCCTGTACACCGTCCAGCACCACGGTATCACCGGATGCATAGGTCACTATGGATATCCTGTCATATCTGCCCAGCTCCTCGCACAAAAGACGGAAGGATCTCTGTATCAGCGGAAGCTTGTCATCATCGGCCATGGAACCGGATACATCCACCAGAAATACCAGGTTGGAATCCACCCTCTCTCTCATATCCAGATCTTTTGCCTTGAGCCCCACCAGAAGCAGGTGATTATCCTTATTCCAGGGGCAGGGGGCTATCTGCGTGGTCACGCCGAAAGGCTCATTTCCTTTAGGATCCTTATAGTCATAGGTAAAATAATTTACCATCTCCTCGATCCTGACAGCGTCCGCCGGGATATCCTCGTTATTTATGATCATCCTGCGGATGTTTGCATAGGATGCGGTATCCACATCGGCTGCAAAAGTGGAGAAGGGAGAGGAAACCGGAGACATCCACACATTTTCAGGGATATACTTATACTCCTCCGTGTTGAAATCATCTTCGTAATAATACTCTTCTTCGGGATAAAACCCGGGATCGGGGTAACAGCCCTGGGCGGGGAAGCAATCCGATGCCTTTGCACCCGCGATCTTCTGCCTGGGATCAAAGCTTCTGGAGCCTCCCAAAGCTGCCTGTTCGGTCGAATAGTATGCGTTCACACTGCTATCATAGCATTCCCCCTCATACTCATCCGTCGTGGCCTCAGCTGCAGGAGCCTCATAGCGTTGAGACTGCGCCGCCTCATTTTTTTCTTCATAGGAATAACCGGCTTTTGATTCATCACCGCTCTCATACATATCGGAAGGTGCGGTCTTGGTAAGTGCATTACCGGAGAAAAGGCCGCAGCCCGAAAGATTAACTGTGATCATTCCTGCTGCAAGTATCAGACTTATCATTCTTTTTTTCATAACGAACCTCCTTATATGATTCAAAACTGTTTTGGCATTTTGCTTGTTTTCTGCCCTTCTGATAATAAAGACGGAAAAACAGAACGGTTCGTCACAAAAAAATATAAAATTTTTAAAAAAAAATAAAAAAAGGGAGCAAAAGCCCCCTTTATAGTAGTATTATCCGGCTACATTCTGACCGGGCAGAGGTGCCCCACAGGAACTGCAGAATGAAGATGTCATGGGATTCTCAGCCCTGCAGGTGGGACATATCGCAATGCCTTTTGCCACATTGAGCTCCTGCTTCAGTTCCAGTTCTCTCTTCATGCTCTCCCTGATGGTGTCAAAGCACTCCGCATATTCGGGATCAAAATCCCCGGCTTCATCATGGGCGTCAAAATACATCTTGCCCATCTTTTTATACATGTCGGACTGGAGCTTATCCTGCTGGGCGATCTGGGAATTGATCTTTGTCACAGCGGATATTTCCCTTGTCTTCTGGACTGTCGCCTCACCGGCGTCATTCAGTGTTTTGCCTAATTTTTCAAAGAAATCCATATATGCTCCTTTCATAAGATCCTTCGTCGCTGTGCTCCTCAGGATGACAGCGGGAGACTATTTCAGCGTTCCAGGGAGGTGAGCTCCAGCATCCTGGAGAAATAGATCAGATCCGCCATATCTGTCTCCGAAAGCCTGCAGGCGCTCTCCTTATCGGCAGTATATACCACATAACCGCCCTTCTTGGCATCCCGCATATGATATACCATCATGAATCTGTATTCCTTTTCCTCCAGATATTTGATAATACTGTCATCGCTTCCGCGCTTCAGATCAAAGATATTCAGGATCGCCACATTATTTGAATCGAACTTGCCGGCTATGTCCTCCGTGCCCAGAATAGGCATCGCCACAGTCTCATCTTCCATCATCTCACGGCCATCGGGTCTTGTATTTCTCCTGATACCGTAACGGGAAGCACCCAGACTCTCGTAAAAGACATACAGCCCGTCCAGTTCAAAGGTCCTCATCACATTTTCAAGCGCCACCTGAATGGGTATGGTGGCTTTCCTTAAGAAGGAATTCATATAACTGATGATCAGGGCTATCTTTGCATCCTCAGAAGCCACCTGACGGGTGGTAACATTAGTAATGGAAGCTTCCTTCAGTTCTCCGTGGATCTCGGGAGTATAGATGATATATCTGTTACGGCCCTTCATCTTTGCCCTGTAGAGCATCTTGTCCGCCAGCATGAAAAGCTCGTCATAACTGGTGCCGTCCTCAGGATAGAGGACCGCGCCTATGGAAACGGTCACATCTATCTCACCCCTGAAGCTCTTATATTTTTCCTCCACGGTCTCCCGGATGGCAGCCAGGATCTCGCGGATCTTAAAGCTGCTGTCTATATTGTCCAGGACCACCATGAATTCGTCTCCACCGATCCTTCCTGTCTGTCCCTTGCTTCCCACGCAGTCCCTTATGATATGAGCCACATCTATGATGACCTCATCTCCGCACATATGTCCGAAGAGATCGTTCACATTCTTGAAATGATCTATATCCAGAAGCACGAAATAAAACATCTTCCGGGGGTATACCCTGGTCAGGCTGGCCGCGTAATCGGTGATGGCCTGCTTGTTCAGCAGCTCGGTCATGGCGTCATACTGAACGGGGGTGCTCTTTTCATTCATGGACTGGATATCTACCAGATCCAGCTCGATCAGTCCCTTCTTTGCACTGTTCTTTTTAATATTGGCCGCTATCCAGTTCAGCACGTCGCCGGCGGTACGGATCCTGAAGCAGCACATGCCCTTCCTGCCCTCGCTCAGGGCAAAAAGCGAATTTTTAAGCTGGGTCATATCCTGAGGGGGCACCAGCTGATCCAGACTGGTGATCTCATCATTTCCCACATAAGCATAAAAGGAATCCGAAGCGTCCGAAAGCTTCATATCCTCATCCACAGATATCTGGAATTTCAAAAAGTGGTCCATATGTATCTCCTTATCTGCTCTCTTTTTTCATCAGTTCATCAAACTCATCAAGGGGCATGGGCTTGTAAAACAAAAAGCCCTGCGCCCTGTTGCAACCGTTTTCAAGAAAGAATTCCTTTTGTTTCTCGGTTTCTATTCCCTCTACTATCATCTTTACATCCAGTTCCTTAAGCATGGATATCAGATTTCTGATCACTATCCTGCACTTGGGATTATCCATATCGGAGAGGAATTCCTTATCTATCTTTACCTCATCCAGCTCACGGGATTTGAGCATATTCAATGAAGAATAGCCGCTTCCGAAATCATCCATCGAAACACAGAATCCGGAACGCCGAAGCTCCTTCATCTGCTCGTTCATATTTTTCTCATCCATGGCGAAAGCGCTTTCCGTCAGCTCCAGGATCAGATATTCCGAAGGAACCTCATATCTCTCCTGCATTCCCAGGATCCTGTGAGCCAGCTTGTCTTCGACACTGTGCATCCTGGATACGTTTAAAGAAAGAGGTACGGGAGTACGACCCTCATCAATTACACGTTTCTGATAGGCAAAAATTCGGGACCACATAAATCTGTCCACATTGATTATTATACCAGTCTTTTCTATAACAGGGATAAACTCTGCCGGCGATATCAGTCCGTCGTCATGATGCTTCCATCTCACCAGAGCCTCTCCCCCGATGATCCTGCCGGTGATCATATCTACCTTGGGCTGGATATAGGGAACCACTTCACCCTGCTCCAGTCCCACCAGTATGTCGCTCTCGATCAGCTTTTCCCTGAGCATGTTGGTGCGCATCTCATCACGGAAAAAACAATAATCGGCGTAATATTTCCCCTTTACCTCCGAAAGTGCCAGGGTGGCGCAATCCTTGAGATACGGGATAGCGGGCCTCTCATCGGGGCAGGCACAGATACCAAAGGAAATGATGACCCTGTAGGCAAAAGACAGTGTCTTTATCCTGCGCTTTATATTGATACAGATATCTGAAAGCTCCTCTTCGTTGGTATAAGCCGTGAAAAGACAGAAATTATCCGCCCTCATATGTCCCGCCACAGTGAAACGCCTGTTCTCCACATAATCATTAAGACAGCCCGCAATGAACAAAAGCAGTCTGTCGCCCTCACTCCTGCCCAGGAATTCGTTCACTGCCTTAAACTGGGTGATATCCATCACGATCACGGCGTAGCGAAGCTCCGGATATGCTTTCACGATCTCAGATGACTTATAGTTGAACAGTCTCAGCACAGGAAGCTTTGTCAACGAATTATAATTTGCCAGATCGTCAACGCCGTGTATTTTATTCTTTTCGTAATTGTAAAGCTCCTCCTTGCCCTCTTCCGACTTCTGATAGGAAGCGGCAAAGACCCGCTCTTTTATTTCCTTGTCCATACCCCGCACCCAATATGCTTAAGAATACCGGCGTCTCATCCCTTTCCGGGAGTCAGTTCCTTCTTTGCCGCTTCAAGCTGTGTGTCCGTCTTATCTTTTTTATATTTATCCACATCCAGATCCACATCCACATCAGGCTCTATCCCCACCCCATGGATATTGTGGCCGTTGGGGGAATAATAATCCTCCACCGTTATCTTCAAAGCGGAACCGTCGCCCAGAGGATATATGCTCTGAACTATACCCTTTCCGAAGGTCTTTTTCCCGACTATGGTAGCCAGATCGTAATCCTTTAAGGCTCCGGTGAGTATCTCCGAAGCGCTGGCCGAATACTGATCCACCAGGACCACCATGGGTCCGGTATAGGCCTGCTCGGGGTCCGAATTGTAATTCTTGGTATGACCGTCCTTGTCCACCACATAAACTATCTTTCCCTCGGGAAGCAGCTCGTCCGCTATGTCGCAGACTGTATCCACGTTTCCGCCGGGATTGTCCCTCAGGTCAAGTATCAGTGACTTCATACCCTGATCCTGAAGATCATAAAGCGCCTTCATGAACTGATCGTAGGTCACCTCATCAAACTCAGTGATGTAGATATAACCGATCTTGTTGTCCTCATCCTCCATGCGCCATTCCACAGTCTCTATGTCGATTATATCCCTGACCACGTCGAAGCTGACTTCCTTGTCCCCCCTTTTAAATTCGAGGTTGACCGTGCTGCCTTCCTTGCCGCGGACCTTAAGGACCACTGAATCCAGATCCTGTCCGGATACATCCTCACCGTCCACCTTAAGGAGGATGTCCTCATCTTCTATGCCTGCCTTTTCCGCAGGTGTGCCGGGCAGGACCTTGTATACCTTGATCTGCTTTGTGTCCTCGTCCTGGGTCAGGTTCATACCCACGCCGCCGAAGGAGCCTCTGGTGGTGTCCATCATGGATTTGAAATCCTGGGAATTCATATATACACTGTAAGGATCCCCCAGGGATTCCATCATCCCCTTGTACATACCGTCCTCCAGCATCTCCTGGGTGATCTCATCCTCATGGAGATAATGATCCCTGACCATGGTCTCTATGAGCTTCAGCTTTTCCGTAGCCTTATAATTCAGTCTGAAGGTATCGGAGCTGTACATGATGAGAAGAGCTATTATCACCACCACTGCACAGCCGCATATCCCCACTACCAGGCCGACTATGAGTCCCGCCAGAAACCTGACGGCACCTCCCTGCTTTTTGGGAGGGTCCTCTTCTCTGTTTTCAGCGCTGTCCACCCTGTAATTCTCAGGGTAGTCCAAACTGTCGGTCAGCGTTTCGTTTTCATTGTAATCCATTTCCTGTTATCTCCGAAATCATTTATCTCACGGAATAATTAAGCTTTACCGTAATGGAAGCCGTCTTATTTCTGGAGCTGGTATTAAAGGTACCGCCCGAGGAATATTCCTCCGAAGCGGAGTTTGTAGCAGTGATCTGGAATACCCCCAGATTTGCACTGTTCATCCCCGCCAGAGTGGCACCGCTCTCCTTAGCCAGTATGTCTACCCTGGCCTTGGCATTTTTGGTAGCCTCCTCAATAAGCTGAAGTTTCAGTTCATCAAGCTTGGTATAATAATACTCGGGAGAGTCAGAAGTAAACTCGATCCCGGACTCTATCAGGGCAGAGATATCACGGGAGATCTTGTCTATCTTGTCCACATCATAAGAGCTGACGGATACTTCCTGGTTCAGCTTGTAATCTCCGGGGATATCACCTATGTAATCTCCATTGTCATTATACTGTGAAAGGGTCTCGCGATATATGTTCACCGATGAGAATACCATCTCACTGTCGGTCACTCCCGAATCCAGCAGATATCTCCTGACCAGTTCGGAATCCCTTTTCAGCTTGCTGTATGCAGCCTTGGAAGTGGCGCCGGAGCTCTTAAAGCTGCCTCTCCATACCACCAGATCCGCTTCAAAATCACAGCTGGCGGAACCTGTAGCGGTGATACCCGTCTTAATATCATTTTTTCTGAACTGCTTCATGCCGGATACAAATATGGCCACACATATGATAGCGCTTATCCCCAACAATGCTGCCGCAAGTGCTCCTCTGGATTTCATATGATCCCTCCTTAAAAAATATAATACGGTTATTTTCTTAAATGATGATATTTTTCCTTTGCCTTGTACATTTCCTTATCGGCCCTGCCATAGACTGCATCGAAGCTTTCGCCCTCACCCCAGTGCGCGCTGCCCGCTGCGAAGCTGTAGCCCGATTCTTTTATGATCTGACCGAATCTGTCGAAGACCCTGTCCAGATCACTCTGGGACAGCCTGCGGCAGATGATCACAAACTCGTCTCCGCCCACTCTGTAGATCCTGCACTTTCCCAGATAACTGTCCAGGGCGCGCCTTAATTCAATGACCACAGCCTTAATGGCCTCGTCTCCTGCCAGATGCCCCCTGGTATCATTTATGAGTTTCAGATCGTTCATATCCACGGATATCACATCCACCGCATCCGAAGGTGAAAGATCCTTTATATCCGCCAGGAAACTGTCTCTGTTAAGAGTCCCTGTGAGCACGTCCACCTTGTAATGCTCTATATGGATATACAGATAATAAAAAATGATATCCATGGCGACGACGCCCACCAGCACGCCCCTCAATTGGAAAAAAGTCTCCACCGCCGTCCCCGCAATGGAAAGAGTGACCATCAGGAAAATGATGACTCCTTCGTTGTCACGCCCGTAAAGAGTGATCCACAGCGCATAGACAAACAGTACCAGCGAGTAAAAAAGCGATACCACATGGGGAGTATATGAGAGCATCCCACGATGAAGCTCACCCTGAGGTCCGTACCAGAACACCAGCTCGGTAAACAGAGCCAGGAATGTGATGAACAGATTTACGATCCCGGGAATAAAAAGCAGTCTTTTTAGCAGCCTGTTCTTGATATTGCGAAAAGCTACCAAGATCAATGACAACATCAGGAATATCCTGTCATTATATCCCAGAACGGCCACAAGCACATGACCTTTACTGTTATCTCCGATGTTCAGCAGATAATAATCCAGATTATCTATAACCACCAGAATGAGCACCATGATAAGCGGTGTCATAAACAAAAGAGTAAGCCTGTGCTCAAAGGGATCGTTAAAAATCAAAAATATGATCAGAAACAGGATGATACAGACCGGAAGAAAATTCAGCTGTATGACTTCCTGCAGAATAACATCGTACATTATCCCTCTTTTCTCCTGAAAACACAGTTAGATACATTATAAAACTATTATCTGATTTTGTCGAGTTTCATATTCAGAATATTTGTGGTACAATAAGACTGTTCTTTGAATCAGCTTTGCAGGTGCCCATGAATAACAAGATAAGAGAAAATGCATTATATTCCTCTTACCTGTCATCGGATGACGAAAAAAAGAGGATGTATGATTATGAGATAAACAAGGCCAGCCGGGTGGATGAATCAGCCAATTACAATCTCCTTACCGGCCTGCCTGTTCTTCGTATGTTCAATATCCTGTGCACGGACATCATCAGATCCAATCCCGATAAAAAGTTCGGCGTCATCATGTCCGACATCACCCAGTTTAAAGCAGTAAATGAATTCCTCGGCAGACAGACCGGAGATATGGTATTGCATAAGATAGCCGATTGTCTGAACGCTCACGTACAGCAGCGTCCTCTCACTGTAGCGGGACATGCAAGAGCCGATATTTTCGTGCTTTTTACCGCCTATGAGGACAGATCCGAGCTTTCGGATATAGCCACCGGGATAAAAAACGAGATCAACGCTCTTCCCCTGGCATACCATGTGAACATATCCTTCGGCATCTGTGCTTCCGAAGAGAGCCAGCCTTCCATTTCCTATATCAGGGACTGCGCCAACCTAGCACTTCACGAGATCAAGGGAAAGCATTATGCGGACTGCCTGTTTTTTGAAGACAGCATGCGCACCGATATGCTCAAGGAAAAGCTTATAGAAAGCGAGCTGCTGATAGCCATAGAAAATGAGCAGATAGTTCCTTACATCCAGCCCCAGGTAGACATGTCCACGAACAGGATAATCGGCGGCGAAGCCCTGACCAGATGGATACATCCTTCCCAGGGGCTGATCGCCCCGGACGAATTTATATCCATCGCGGAGGACAGCGGTCTGATCATCAGTGTGGATTATTTCATCTGGCAAAAGGTCTTTGAATACCAGAGAAAAGTCATAGACTCAGGCAGACAGCCGGTACCCATTTCAGTCAATGTATCCCGCATGCATGTGTACGATCCGGATATGACCCGGGTCCTGACCCAGTTTGTTAAGACCTACGACGTGGCTCCCGAATATGTCCCTCTGGAGCTTACGGAGAGCGCCTTCACATCCGATGAGAACAAGATAATCCTCACCATGGAAAATCTGCGTTCCCTGGGTTTCACCATTTCCATGGATGATTTCGGAAGCGGATATTCCTCACTGAACATGCTGAAGAGCCGGGATATGGACGAGATAAAGATCGATAAGGGCATGCTCAGCGATCTGGACAACAAAAAAGGCAGGATAATCATGTCCTCCATGCTGGACATGCTATCCCACCTTGACGTCAATGTAATAGCTGAGGGAGTGGAAACACCCCAACAGCAGGACTTCCTGGTATCCAACGGCTGTACCAACGCCCAGGGATTTTTATTCTATAAGCCCATGCCGTTAGCCGAGTTCGACAAGCTGATCTAAGCCGTATCTCAGGCCTTTTTCATCTTCTTCATCACCAATACCACAGCCACCATCAGTACCAGTGTCACTGGCAGCATGATCATTGCCGCCGAATTCTCGAATTTATATCCCACTATGCCCGCAAACAGATATCCTACACAGGAAACAGCAGCTGCAGTCAGCGCATAAGGCAGCTGTGTGGATACATGATTCACATGATCGCAGTGTGCTCCCGCCGAAGCCATGATGGTAGTGTCCGATATGGGCGAACAGTGGTCGCCGCAGACAGCTCCTGCCAGGCAGGCTGCTATGGAGATCACCAGCATCTCATAGGTGGAAGCATCTGCTCCGAATACATTGGTCACGATAGGGATCAGGATGGCAAAGGTGCCCCAGCTGGTTCCTGTGGAAAACGCCAGGAACAGGGCTACCAGGAAGATGAGCGCCGGCAGGAACATCTTTAATCCCCCCGCCGAGGACTCCACCAGATCATGAACGAAAAACTTTGCGCCCAGAAGACCGGTCATACCTGAAAGTGTCCAGGCCATGGTCAGGATCAGGATAGGTGCCACCATTGCCCTGAAGCCCTCGGGAATACAGTCCGTAAAGCCTTTAAAGTCAAGGACTCCCCTTATCATGTAGAAGAAGAAGGTGATTATGAGAGTCACTATGGCACCAAACACCAGACCCATGGATGCATCCGCATTTGCAAAGGCATCCACAAAACTCTCTCCTGAGAAGAAACCGCCGGTGTAGACCATTCCTATGATACAGCAGATTATCAGCATGACCACGGGAAATACCAGATCTATGACTTTGCCGTCAGGCCATAAGGCCTCTTCCTTTACATCCCCATAAGGACGGGCTTTGGTAGTGAAGATATCACCTGCTTTTGCATTATCCTCATGGGTCTTCATGGAGCCAAAGTCAAAATCCACAAGCACCATGGTGATCATCATCACCAAGGTTGCAAGGGCGTAATAATTGTAGGGGATGGTCTTTAAGAACATGGCAAAGCCGTTGATATTCGAATCATCCGGTACCGAAGATGTGACCGCGGCAGCCCAGCTGGATACGGGAGCTATGATACACACCGGTGCGGCAGTGGCATCTATAAGGTAGGCCAGCTTTGACCTGGAAACCTTTTGTCTGTCAGTGACGGGCCTCATAACGGAGCCTACCGTCAGGCAGTTGAAATAGTCATCTATAAATATCAGAACACCCAGAGCAACAGTGGCAAGCTGGGCTCCCGTCCTGGTCTTAATATGTTCGGAGGCCCACTTTCCGAAAGCAGCCGAGCCTCCCACCCGGTTCATGAGAGCCACCAGGATGCCCAGAATGACCAGAAATACCAGTATACCCGCATTCCAGCTGTCGGCGAGCTTGAATATCATACCACCGTCTTCATTGAAAAGCATGGTATTGAGCATGAGCTCAAAATTCCCGTTGGCATAGAGCAGGGCTCCCGAAACAATACCTATGAACAAAGACGAATAAACCTCTTTGGTGATCAGGGCCAGCCCGATGGCTATAATGGGCGGAAGCAGCGAAGCTGCCGTGGAATATACTGCCGGCACATAGGTTTCTGCGTCCACCTGTCCCGGATTCTTGACGGACAAAGCCGCGAAAACCACTACCAGGATCACCAATGCTGCCAAATAAAACATGCTCTTCTTTTTCATCTTTTTACGGTTCCTTCCATTTTAGTCTTACTGTTATAAAGTCATTCTATTATCAGAATCTCCTTATTACGGCGGAATGCCGTGACAATCCTCATAATACCACCATATGCCATTCCGGCGCAATAGATATATACCGCAATGTTTTCCTTTAAGAGCACCAGGCACAGTATTCCCGCGATGAGATTTACCAGGCCTATGCTCAGCTTAAGCCTCCAGCTTTTTGAGCCGCGTTTCATGGTATCCACCGCATTTACGGTCGTCACGAGCCCCGTAAACACATGAAGCACTGCCAGGTACAGCAGAATAAGCAGATGAGGGATATCATTAAGGAAAAGGGTAAACAGGCCGAAATCAAAGATCAGCAGGCCCGAAAACAGAACACGGGAGCCTCCCACCATGTATCTGGCCATGGTGATATAGTATGCGAGCAGCCTGATCCCCTTGAAGGTAAACACAAATCCCAGCATCAGCATGATAAAGGCATATCCATCGGATGGGTCGATCACAAAGGGAATGGAGATGAACAGCATGAACAGCCCCGCTATGAATGATCTTATTCTTTGGATTCTCGTCATCTTTTATTTACCAAACAGTTTTTTCGTAAAGATTCCCGCCAGGGGATTTCTTGAAGCAAATATCTCATGGGACACCATATGCTTTTGTCTCATGGCAGCTTCAAAAAAAAGGCCCAGGCAGGTGAATTTCTTTTTATCAGTGCCCGCTGCCAGATACTCCTCCTGGTAAAGCTTTATGTCAAAATCGGGGATCGTTTCACCCGAAAGCTTTTCCCCAAAAGAGCGCCAGTCCATGGAGGCGTCGACCTGTCTTTTTTTAATGATGGCATTTATCTCATCCTCATATCCCGCCACGGCTTCTTCATCATATATTCCCGTCTCAAACTCAGGGATATCATCCCTTATATATTTCAGCGCATATATCATCTGACGGAACGCATTCCAATAGTCCGAAGGGTTATCCTTGACCAGTTCCATGTAATCTCCCCAGGCAGGAAGATATTTATATACACAGAAGCTGTAATCGGGAAGATGTCCTGCCCGTCCATGTCCCAGATTCATTATGGAATTCTCGCTGTTCTGGAAGATGCTGTTGGAATACAGACCTTTTTCGGGTTCATCGGCCCCAGTCTTATGCCGGAAAACTATCTTCTTTCTCGTACCGTCGGGGAAAAGCTCAAAAAAATGCTGGTCCGTATTATTTATGACCAGGGACGGCGTCCCGGCAAAATAACGATGGGCCCAGGTGTCCGCCAGCACATGCATGGCAAGGCCTGCGGAAGGCAGATCTTTGTTTTTTGCCAGCTCCACAGTCTTTTTCAACAGCTCGCCGTCAGGTCCGCAGATAAGCCTGTATTTGTTCAGATAAAATTTTGTCCCTCTTCTCTTCACATAAAGATCCGCAGGCAAAAAATGAAAAGAGGACCAGATCCTCGTGATATTCTGCAGTCCGAGAAGGTCCGTCCTGGAATCCAGTAATTCCATCTGAAGCTGAGTTGTGGCAGCTTCTGCCGGCGCGTTCAGTTTTTTTAACAGAGCCGCGTGGCACTCGTCCACAAACTGGGCAAAATAAGCGATCCCCACACTTTCATTATGATCAAAGCCTGCCAGATATGCGGCGCAGTATGTGGCATAATAATGAAAATCCAGTTGCATATCTATCCTTTCAATTTAGCCTTCAGGATCCTCTTCCTGATGCTGCAGTAAAGCATTTCAAAGCATATGATAATGGTGGTCACATCCAGAATATTTGAAGTAAACTCTGTATCCCCGTCATTTACCATGGTATCTTCCGTTTCCTCAAACATGTCTTCCGGATCTTCCGCGTCTTCAAGCATATCTTCCGGATCTTCCGCGTCTTCAATATCAGGCATATCCTCCGATTCCTCAATATCAAGTAAGTCCTCCGGGTCCTCAAGGTCCTCGGATAGTTCTTCAGTCTCCTCCTCCCCGGCACCTTCGGTGAGCCGGGACAGCGTACTCACCGGGCCATTGAAATCGCCAATGGAATAAAAGGCAGATTGTGCCACCATTACAACCAGAAGCAGATAGATCGCCAAACTCTTCTTTCCAAGGCCGTCGCGGATAGCCATAATACCTATGAACAGATGAAACAGGACTGAGAAAAAAAGCGCGATCAAAAGAAAGACAAGGATCACCTTAAGTAGAAACAAACCGTCATCCAGCGTCATGTCGGGAGTCTGTTCTACCGCCCGGGTCATTATCCTTACCAAAAGCTTTCGTTCGGAATACACCTCCAGCCCAAACCTGAAAAAAGACCACACTGAAAGCATGATCATGGCCAGTCCGCTTATGACGAGACGTTTTGAATATTTCCTGAATTGTATTTCTTCAATACTGTTGTTGGCTTGTTCCATATCTATTATGGGTACCACTTCTCTACCTGTGACGTGGGGATCTCAAAATGCTGATAATCCTTCCTGTCCTTCCAGTTTCCGCCCCACTCAAAGCCATGTTCGATAAAAAGCTCATAGCACAGATCGCCTTTATTTATCTTATAATCAAAATCGGCTTCCCTGTCAAGGTAGGGCTCGCCGGTAACAGGCTCCACTATCCTCTTTCCATCCACAACCTTTGTATAAGGATTATAGAGAGTGTTTATATCCACAGCAAGTCCCAGGCCATGTTTTGACACCTTTGTGGTATGAGAAATGAAACGGAAATTAAATGAAGATGAATTGTTGTCCTCCATGGATGTCTCGTCATCGGCGCCGTATTCATCCACCAGCCTTATCTTTTCTATGGGATAATCCTTTTCATACAGCTCCTTTAATATATCAAGCACATCCTGAGCGATATGATAATTCACTATCATCTCGCCCTCATGTACCTCGCCGTCCTTATCCTTGTGAAGCACATGAAGATACCTTAAATCCTCACGGGGAAGGGTACAGTCATCCTTAAAGGACTTACCCTTGATCCGCTGGAAAATATCGTCGGTGATCTCGCTTATATAAAAATCCTCAAGACTTGTTTGCGAGCTGTCATTTTCTTCGGTCACTATGGTGTCGGACTCTTCGTTCCCTTTTACCACGTCCTGAGTAAGAAAAGCATCCGCTGTCTTTCCTGCATCTGTCTGAAGAGCATCGTCAATGACCATGGCCGGCTGATCCTCAGCCCCCTGTTCTGATATAAATTGAGCTGTGGATGTCTGCTCTGCTTTGGTCTGCCCTGTGCCGGACACATCCGACGAAGAGCCGGATATATCTGCACCCCCGGGCTTTGTCGTACCGGATCGGGTGGAATCAGCGTCATTTACGCAGGCTGTCAGCGACAGCATAAATAATATGAAAATTGCCGAAATCAGTTTTTTATTCATAATTTTATCCAACGGTCATCCTGAGGCTTTAGCCGAAGGATCTTTTTCATGATCTGCTTTACTCTGTCAAGATCCTTCGCTTCGCTCAGGATGACAATGTGAAATGCACACATATGAAAATTGCCGAAATCAGTTTTTTATTCATAATTTTATCCAACGGTCATCCTGAGGCTTTAGCCGAAGGATCTTTTTCATGATCTGCTTTACTCTGTCAAGATCCTTCGCTTCGCTCAGGATGACAATGTGAAATACACACAATTCAAATACTGTCCATGACGAAGCTCACTTCGACATCACCGCAGTTTTCGGGTTTTGCAGCTGTTTTCAGGATACGTGCTATGACCTTTTCCGCATTCTCCTCCGCGAGCTCAGGCATGAGTACAAAAAACTGCCCTGTCCTGTTATGAAGGATGATATCGCTTTTTCGAAGATTCTTATGGAGCACACGGGCAAAGGCCGCTGCCTTCTGAGTGAACGCTTCATCATCCTCACAGGCAGACAGGGAAAACAGGATCCGGACCGCCACCCTCTTGTAACGCTTAAGGCTTCTCAGTATATAACGGTATGTCGCAATGAACGCATCCTTTCCCAGTATCTGCGCACCGTCTCCGGAATTCCTCTCCTCCACTATACGAAGAAGTCTTGCAAAATCACTTTCGATATCATCGTTTTTTTCTTCGGCAAAGGAAGCGGGATCATATATCTCAAATCCATGCTTGCCGTTTTTCTTTACCCTGTAGAGAGAGGCGTCGGCATAGGAAAAAAGCGTCCCGTAATCTCTTCCCATCTCCGGGATCATAACGGCTCCCACGGATATACCCAAGGGTATATCAAAGCTCTCCCCCATAAGCTCACGGGCTTCTTTTATCAGGCTTTCGTTAAACCTTTTTGTCAGGGACTCCACCACAGTCCGGTCACCGGGGCCCAGTATAAAGGTCAGAAATTCGTCTCCGCCTATCCTGCAGGCCACATCGTCTTTTCTGATGCTCTGCCTTACTATCTTTGAAAAGGCCATGAGCACCTTATCGCCCATATCATGGCCGTACAGATCATTCACCAGCTTAAAATTATCAAGGTCAAGGATCATCATCACGCCGCCGTCCCTTGCGCACATGGACGAAACCTTTTTGGTACCGCTGGCTTTATTCAGAAAACCTGTAAGTTTATCAATGGTAGCTTCCTGGGTCAGGGTCTCCACAGTCCGGTTATAGGCCACTGTATTTTTGATACGCCTCACAAGGATATCCCTGTTAAAGGGCTTGCGAACAAAGTCGGAGGCCCCGGCCATGAGTCCCTTTTGCTCCGTACTGCTGTCACTGTCTCCCGTCAGGAATATGACCGGTACCATACTTTTCTGGTTCTCTTCCTCATATTTCCGAAGGGCGCTCAAAGCCTCAAAGCCATCCATTTCAGGCATCATCACGTCAAGGAGGATGAGATCCGGTGTTTTTTTCTTTATAAATTTAAGCAGATCACGTCCCGAAGTAAGACAGGTAACGCGCATTCCGTTCTCGATAAGAAGGCTCTTTGCATTGGCCAGGTTCTGCGCATCATCATCCACCACGGCAACATGGTATTTCATTTTTTCCATGTCATAACCTCTAAACAAGATTCTTCGCTTCATTCCCAAGGAAAGACCATATCACCTGTCATCCTGAGGCGTCAGCCGAAGGATCTTTTTTACAATATGCTTTACTCTGTCAAGATTCTTCGTCACTTCGTTCCTCAGAATGACAGCAGGTATACTTAACTCAGAATGACAGCAGGTATACTTAACTCAGAATGACAGCAGGTATACTTAACTCAGAATGACAATATCGGCTGTCAAAAAACATCACTCAATACATGGGTATATCTCCCGGATCAATTCCGCTGCCTCTTCATACATAAACTGGCTTATGTTTTCCGCCGCAGACTTCAGTTTTTCTCTCTGGGTGATCCTGAAGGGATAGCCCGACATTTTTTTTACAAGCTCCCCGGCCAGATCATCATCGAAATCATCCAATGCTTCCAACAGAGCGTCTGCAGTTTCCTTCGCCTCCTGTGCGCCGATCTCATCCGAAGCCCTGAAGGTATCCATCTCTCCCAGGGGTTCCAGGACCTTAAGGATCCTTTCATATTCCTCCATGGTCTTGGAAAGCCCCGTTTCCACGGCTGCGCCGTCCTTGTTTTTCGATGCCAGCTCAAGCGCTTCAAACATGGATGACAGTTCCATGGCTCCTATCATTTTCGAATTACTCTTTAGGGCGTGAACGGTTATGGAAAATGATTCCAGATCATCAGAGGAAAGGTAGGAGACCATTTTTTCCTTATTACTTTCGGAAGATCTGAAAAACCTCTGAAGAGCGGATATATATTTCTCCTCACCTCCGGTGTAACCCATTCCGGTCTGTATGTCCAGACCTGCTTCGCTTAACTGACTGATATCAAAATTCATAATTCGTCTCCCTCTTTATCAAGATTCTTCGCTTCGCTCAGAATGACAGGTGAGTGTAGTGCACTCAGAATGACAGGTGAGTGTAGTGCACTCAGAATGACAGGTGGGTGTAGTGCACTCAGAATGACATTACCGGATGACAACTAACACTCTGACAACATCCTACGGTCATCCTGAGGCTTTAGCCGAAGGATCTTTTTCACAGTATGCTTTACACTATCAAGATTCTTCGTCACTACGTTCCTCAGAATGACAGCGAGGTACTGCCCTCAGAACGAACTCTGCCTCATGCTTCTCCAGATATTTTGATGCGCTCTCCTCATTCCTGACAAAAACGCCCTTGTAATGTCCGCCTATGGCTTCCTTCAGATCCTTGAGCTTCTCCGGGGAATCGTTTATCACCAGGATCACGCTCTTTTCCCTGTCATCAGCCTTATCCGCTTCTTTTTTCGCCGCCTCCTTTGCCTCTTCCTCCTTAAGCTGTTCGGGAGTAAGCAGCAGGGACGGATCGATGTATTTCAGCAAAATATTTTCCAGATCCGCGTACATCACGGGTTTTGAAAGATAATCTGTGAAACCCGCCTTGATATAGAACTCCCGGGCTCCTGTTATGGCATCGGCAGTAAGGGCGATCACAGGCGTACCGTCCGCCAGATGCTGATCCCTGATCATCTCCAGGGTTCTGTTACCTGACATGCCGGGCATCATCTGGTCCAGCAGGATCATGTCAAAAACGCCCTTTTCAAGAATACTGATGCATTCCATACCTGACTGGGCAGTGGTCACTTTTATCCTGGTTTCCTTAAGAAGCGACTCTATAACCTCCAGATTCATCTCATTGTCATCCACAATAAGCACCCGGGCAGAGGGAGCCACAAGCGCAGGCTTGTATTCATCGATATGTTCCTGCATTTTTGAGATATTCTGGGCAAAATCTCCTATGGGATTTTCATCCACGATGGTCTGCTTCATCTTTGCCGTAAATGTAGTGCCCTCGCCGTATACACTCTTTACATCGATGGAGCCTTCCATCATCTCCACCAGGCGCATGGCTATATTAAGGCCCAGACCCGTACCCTCGATATTTCTGTTCTTATCCTCCTCCAGCCGCTGGAAGGAAGCGAAAAGCTTGTCCAGATCTTCGCTCTTTATACCGATACCTGTATCGCTCACTGAGAACTGCAGCATCCGGTCTGCCTTGTCATAGGACACATCTATGGATACGCTGCCCTCATGGGTATATTTAATGGCATTGTTGATGAGATTGAGCATGACCTGACGGACTCTGATCTCGTCACCCAGAAGCGTGGACGGGATATTCTCATCGACCTTTATCTCATATTTGAGCCCCTTATCCTGGGCCCTTTTCATCGTCATGTTAACGATATCATTAATGACCGAAGCGAAACTGTATTCGACGGGTATCAGATCCATCTTGCCCGACTCGATCTTGGAGAAATCCAGGATACCGTTGATTATGGACAAAAGCGTCCTGCCGGCACTCTGGATATTCAAAGCGTACTTTCTGATGGGATCCCCGGGATAAGAACGGAGTATCATCTCATCCATACCCAGAATGGCATTCATGGGCGTCCTTATCTCATGGGACATGTTAGCCAGGAAATCACTCTTTGCCTTGTTCGATGCGTTCGCCGCATCCTTTTCCAGCTCCAGCACCTTTCTCTCATACGCTGCCTTCTGCTCCTCAAGCTTCATCTCCTCCACGCTCTTTGCGTAGCTGCGCTCATTCTTATGACCGACATAATACAGAACGGCGATCATGACAAATACCAGGGTACAGATAAATACATTTATGACCAGCTGTCTGGTCACCTCCGCATATAGCTCATGATTGCTGACGACCATGACCACATGCCAGTGGTTCTTTATACTGTTTACGAAGACCGTGCTCTTTTCCCCGTCAAACATGCTGGAAAAACGTCCCGAGCCCTCATTTTTGATAACGGACAAAAGCTCATATCCGCCGGGATACGAGGTAACATACGTGCCTTTTTTCTCCTCATCCCTGTGGGCAATGATCATTCCGGTCTCATCGATGACAAAGCCGTAACCCTTTCCGTTTATGGTCAGTTCCTTCATCATGGACTGGATACCGTCCAGCTGCACATCAAGGGACAGGATGTTCTGCCGATCCGGCAGCATCCTGCTCACGGAAATGATGAGGCTTCCCGTCTGCGCGTCCACATAGGGCGGCACAAAAGCCACCTCGCCGTCGGCCTGCCTCGCCACCACATACCAGTCACGGATCTTGGGATCGTAGCCCTCAGGCGGCTCCCAGTTCAGTCCGTCCATATATTTGCTCATGATATAACCGTAGATCCCATTATAGTTCTCACCGAACTGTTCCGTCACATTGTCCGTCTCTTCCACCAGAAATTCATGTATACGTGCCGGGGTGGAACCGCTGATCAGCATGTGATGCACGGAATCGGCTGTGATCTGAAGCACGTTTTCGGCTGTGTTCAGATGATTCTCGATCAGTGATGAAACATTCTTCATCCTGTCTTCAATGACCGCGCTGGAATTGAGCACAGCCACATTATATATGAGCTTTGAAGTATAGCCCACCATAACGGCCACAAAAATAAACACCAGTATGAGAGGTATCACCATACTGTGTTTTTTATGACTGTATTCGTCTGAAACCTTGAATCTGTTTTTCTTTTTCTTATCCAATATACGCACCCTGTCCTGCGATGATCCCTTCAGATCATTCTATGGTAAAATATTTTTCGGGAACCTCCAGCTTGGTCACGCCCATGTAATGTCCCGGATCACCCATTATATATGTATCCTGATAGATCAGGAATATCTTATCGGATCTTGCTCCGGTCTTTGCCTCCGTATACTGGGATCCGTTCCACTCAGCCTTGGGTGAAAATACACGGTACGCCTTGGACAGATCATTGATATCAGTGAGATCGCTCTCACCCAGGATCACGTTTCTGGCATGCTCTGCCAGCCCCGCAGAACATGCATATCCGTAGGAATAAGTCCAGGTTCCGAACCTGCCTGCGCCCCCCTTTTCCACTACCGCTTTTTCCACCTTGTCGAGGATCTTTTCAAAATCACCCTCCTCGTTACTCAAGTCAAGATCCAGAGCTCCGGGATAACCCATGAGAGGAGAGGGGAGGTCTGCTTCTATAAAGTAGCCCCCATGCTCCATAAGCGCTTTTATAAGCGGCTCCGTATGGGCATCATTCGTGCAGAAATACGCCGAATTGGGACCGTATTTTTCCACCCACTCGGGCACGTGCTCGGTGATAAAAAACTGGGCTCCGGGAACTCCCACCTCCGTCGTGGGATCGGGAGCTTCCTCCATCTCAAATTTCATGTCGAATTCCCCACAGGCTGCCCTCATGATGGCCACCAGTCTGGAAACGGTCTCATAGGAAAGATGACGGGGGAACGAGATATGTACAAAGGTGTCGCAGCCCAGCTCATGCGCCGTATGTATCATCAGATAACCACGTCCCACGAAATCGGAGCAAACCACAAAATCCGCAACCTCCTCGATATCGGCGAAATCCTCGTAGGGCTCTCCGGCGATACAAAGGATATCAGGTCTGGTCTCCTTTATCCTGCGGAAGGCTTCCACTGTCCCGTCCACAGCCTGGTTGACAATGATGGCCTTCATCTTCGGATCCTCGGACAGGTTCACGATAGTCTGGACCGTAACCTCGAATTCCTCCGTAAAATTATCAGGATAAATGGCAAGGGTCACCCGGTCCTCACCATATTTTTCCTGAAAGGCTTCAGCACCGCGCCTGTCATCCTCCGACTGGGAAAAAGAACCGGTAACTATGCCTATGCGAAAGTCATCTGTATCATCCTCCTCAGGAGCCTGTTCCTGAGTTTCTCCTTTATCCCCTGTCTTTTCTTCGGTCTCACCGCTGCCCGTGTTGACAGCCGTATCGGATACAGCCGGTGAACCGGAACATGCCGTCATCAATACGACCATGGCCGCTGTAAGGAAAATGCTTATCAGTTTCTTTGTCATATATGTCCTCCTACCTCACTTTTGTCGATATGCCCACGCTGTCAGGATTCTTCGCTTCGCTCAGAATGACATGACCGGATATCAGAATGACATGACCGGATATCAGAATGTCATGACCGGGTGTCATTCCAAAACGTCGATTATCTTTGCCACCAGCTCGGATCTTTTACAAGGCTTCACCACATAGCCCTGAGGCCGCAGCTCGGTCAGAGTCTGGAGTACCGCACTCTTCTCGCTCACCCCGGTCAGAAAGATAACCGGGATATCGCACCAGTCCGATGACGCCTGTATACGTCTCAGCACCGCCGGACCGTTTTCATCCGGCATCAGATAATCCAAAAGGATAAGATCCGGTATCTCCCTGATAAGGGACTTATAAGCATCTGCACCCGATCTCACACAGGTCACCCTGTAAAACTCCTCCAGCTGTTCCTTGATATGAGCCAGATAATCGGGATCGTCATCCACCACCAGGATATTCTTTTTTGTATAGTATTCCTTTTCATTGACATATTCGCGGAATAGAGAAAGATTCTGTTCCTTTCTCTTTTCCACCGTAGTCTTTATTTCCGCCAGCTTTTCCCTTAAAACGGTGAAGGAAATGGGTCTGGGCAGAAAGAGCACACTTTCCAGCCGCGAATACCGGATAAAAACCTCTTCGTCCTTTTTGTTCGTGACCACTACCACCAGGCATTCTCCCCGGCTGACAGCGTCATGGATCACATTATAGGATGCTATGGACTCCTCATTCTCATCTCCCAGGCATATGATCACCACGGGAGGCAGACCGTCCAGCATGATATCGAAAAGTGTATTTCTGTACGGTTCGCAGCTCAGGGGATTAAAACCCTTTTCACTCTGCAGAAAAGAACACACATCCTTGACAATACTTCTGTTTTTACCTGTTACAAGAATATTTAATCTCATTATCGTCCTTACTGTTTTACTAATACGGTTCCGGTAAAGTTACCCTTGCCCTTCACCTCAAAGCCTTCGTCTTTTGCGGTGAAGTCAAAATCCTTCTTCTTAAGCTTAAAGGTATTGCCGTTAAGACTCACGGTGAACCAGGACAGCTTACCCTTTTTAGGATCACCCTTGCTACCTGTAACCACGGCTGTGGTCAGATCAGCAGGCTTTATGTCAAAGCCGATCCTCTGATTCTTAAGTTCCTTATTCACAGCCTTGATAAGCTTTTTCTGTTCCTTCGTCGCGCTCTTTGACGCCTTGAAACCAACGGTGAAGAAGGGCTGCTTTTTGCCGGATGCATCCTTATTGTTTTTAAACTTATAAACAGGCGCGGCATAACCGTGTATCTCACCCTCCACCTTTACCGTGACATCGCCTGTTTCCTTTCCGGCCTTTGCGGTGGCTGCGGCCACATGCTTCTTCTGGTCATAGGTCACATAGGTGGTCGCCCATACGCTGTCAACAAGAAGCTTACCGTTTTCATCCTTTACACTGCAGGTCACATCCGTCTTTTTCAACGGTCCGGTCAAGCCGTTTTCATCCCCGCCCTGCTGAGCTGATGATGATGTGTCATCTTTTTTAGCTGATGATGTGTCGTCCTTCTTATCCGAAGAGGAGGAAGCATCCGGCTTAGTGCTTGATGTATTATCAGGCTTAGTGCTCGATGATGTATCCGGCCTCGTACTCGATGTATTATCAGGTCTTGTGCTCGATGATGTATTCGGCCTCGTGCTCGATGAAGAAGTCGAACTCGACGATGAACTCGACGACGAGCCCGAAGGATCATCAGGCTCCACACTCTTATTAATCTTCCATGCGGGATAGAGTACGGTATCCTCATCAAAGCTTACGCTTTGTTCCAGATCATATACCTTTGCCCCTCCGTCAGAAAGAGCCCAACCATCCATAGTATACCCGATTCTGGTAAAAATTGCATCCTCAAGGGTGAAGGCGGAGCCCACACCATGTATTTCAGACCAGCTAAATCCCGTTCCCCTGATGCCCTTTTCATATGTCACCCTTATGGTCTCATCCCACGAAGGATAAAGGATCATATTGCCTGACACCGTCACAACCTCCTGCAGGGCATACCCCTTGCCCATGCCGTCAGAAGCGGTATTCCAGCCCTTTTGTACCGCGTTTGCCTTTGTATAGGTCTTTCCCCTCAGTATCACATCGCTGTTCTCAGGCACCTGATCATCATATTCCTGCCCCTGTACACCGTCTCCCGGCTTATAACTGATCTTCCTTGACTCTTTCCATACCGGATACAGAGTGACTCCTTCATCCCTGTCATATGAAGCTCCCAGATCAAAAACCTTTGCCTCTCCGTCTGTTTTGGACCAGCCGGTCTGGACAAAACCTTCCCTGGTAAATACGGCACCCTTCAACATAAGAGGCTCACCGCCTATCTTCAGGGCTTTGATACTTTCTCCGCTGCCGTTTACACCGGGCTTATAGATGACCGTATTTATAGCGCAGACTTCCACATAATCGTATTTTCCGGTTCCATCGTAGTAATCGCAAAAATCAATATAGCCATTATTACCATTACTCATGCCTATGGCATAATTCCCGTCCTTTGCCGTCTTATATCCCCAGACCGGCATCTTTATGCTCAGGCTTTTGTACACAGGGTATCTGTTTTCACTGTCTGTACATTCGGAAAGATCTATCAGAAGACTTCCCCCATATACATTCATATTGACAAGAGAAGACGAGTACGTTCCATAAAAGAATCCATACTGGCTTCCTTTCGCCTCCAGTCTGCCATCGTAGATATCCACATACCGGACCTGAGCACAACTTCCATAACGCTGTACTATTTTACTGCTTCTCGGATTCAGCCTGACAAGACCGCCCCGAATGACCAGTCTGTGATCTTTGTCTGCGCTCATAACCATATGTTCACTCTCGCAGTAAAGACTGCCGCCTGTAACGGAAATAAGATTTTGGTCATCGCCATTAGATCCGCTTGCCGCACGAAAAGCCATATTATAATAGTCTAAAGTCTCGTTTCCGTTATAATAAGGGAACGTATTATCCCGGCATTCTGACACAAAGCTCACATTTCCGCCACTCTGAGCATAATCATAAAGACTTACCGCTCTGTTATAAGCGGATACATACAGATCGCCCCCCTTTATATCAGCCTTCGACCCCTGCAGGCCGCATACGCCGCGGGGATCGTATCGGGTGATATTTTCAGGGTTCTTACCGCCTGTAGCCATTATGACCACATGACCTCCGGTCTGTGTAAATATACCATGATCAAATTCATTCAGATCTATTCCTAAACAGCCGGCCCGGACGTTCAATTCACCCCCGGTGACGGTTATATTCCCGGCAGATATACCATAATCACTTTTGCTGTCCGATTCAGTTATTTCTTTGTCCGCCTTTGATCCCGTCACATCCAGATTTCCGCCTGAAACATAAACATCACCATAACAGAATATTCCGTATTGTCCTCCCGAACAAACATCCACACTGCCGCTCTTCATTTTCACATCATTATTTACATACATGCCGAAAGATGACCCCGCCAGATCCAGATGACCGTCGCCCGTTATCTCAAGATCACCTCCGATATATATGCCATGACTGGGGGTGGCATCCCCCAGACCTATGGAGGATACTCCCTCAAGATTTATTATAAGAGAAGAATCACATTCTATGCCGTATGTCCCCGCTTCTTCACCTTCGGCGCACTCTTCTTCGCCAAAAACATCGGTCATACCTTCAAACCCTGTCAGGGTGAGAGTGCCAGACGCCGGATCATAACTGTACCCTTCTCCCGACAGGGCATCGTCAGTCACTGCCTTCCCCCAAAGATTCAGGTATGTCTTTGAAGGAGCCACTCCCCCCGAGATATAAGCATATCTGTAATCCTGATACAGATCCTCCACCACGACAGCGCTCTGGGCCGAAGCTCCGGCTTTGATCACCGCATTTTTATTGATAAAAACACGATTATAATAGGACGTATGGGGTTTGATGATCCCGCTCTTTGAAGTCGCTGTGACCGTACCGGCTTCATATCTCACATCATAGTATCCATACCCGCCGTCCTGGCCATCGCCTTCTCCTTCCCCGGGATTATCAGAGTCTGTCACACTATCTATACTCCACCCTGCATTTCCCTTATTCTCCAGATTCAGGGTACCTCCCTCCATTAACAGAGCATCCGAGTTCTCTGTATATGCCTTAATAAGAACAGGCTCAAAGGTATACGACTCTCCTCCCTGAGTCACCGTCTTTGAATTGCCTGTGGTATAAAGATTCATCGATCCGCCCTTCATGACCACTGCTTTTGCACTATCGCGGGTGGAATAAACAGCTGCCGCATCAGAGGCTGTAACCGTGACATTTATCTCACCGTAATTCATCACTACACCATCGGCGCCGGGATACATATTATCTACCCATAAACCATAATGTCCGGCATATATGTTAAGGATCGAAGGGCCGGATTTTTTGAAATCATTCTTCCTGCCGGTATAGTCATAGGAGGATCTGGCAAAAATACCCGCCTGCGACAGATCAGCACCGGCTGTGGCTGTGCCTATGGTAAGGGTACCCTCCCCTGCCACTTCAAGTGATACGTCACAGGAATAGATCCCGTATGTCACTACCGCGATCTCATCTTCCGAAGCCGGGATGGGATCGATCACATTATCTGCGCCCACGGGAACTATTGTAAGCGTGTTCAACGCATAGTCCGCGATCTGTACCTTTTCTTCACAGTCCGCGTCAGCCTCCTTTGGCATAGTGGTGTCATTAAGGGCAACGATCCCTGCGCGTCTCACCATATCCGTATTCCATTCATTTATGTCCTTATAGGAATCTATGTGAGCACCCTTAAGTGTCAGCGTGGAAGTTGTGGGATCGTATTTTACACTTCCGTCCCCAACTACATCATCCTTATTCTCCACTGTCACCTGCGTGTCACCGATCCAAAGGGCGTAGGATCTGACTCTCCATACGGGATACAGGACCAAATTTTCATCTGTCCCATAAGAAGATAAAGGCTCATATTCAACCGTATCATTTTCACCGTCAGCACTCCATCCAATGAATTCCAGATCATCATTGCCAAATATATTACCCCTTATGGTAGAAGCTATGCCCTTATGTTTCACATCCACGACAGGAGAGACCCCCTGAACACGGTGTCCCGGCATATATGTAATGGTACGATCCTGCTGCCATACGGGATAGACCGTAATATCCTGATCCTTCCCATAAGTGGCCGTAAAAGAATAATCTGCCGTGGCCGATCCGTCTGTTTTGCTCCAGCCTATCTGGGTATAACCCTCACGGGTAAAGAGGGCATCGGAAAAGCCTATGCTATACCCCTTTTTCTTCTTGTCGTATACGGCATCATCATTTATGGCTGTGCCATACGCTCCCGGATCATAAGTTATAATTATGTATTTTTCCCAATAAGGATAAAGATCCAGGTCCTCAGTCCCTGAATAATATTCGCCGAAGGTATGATCTTTGGTCGTGCCATCAGATCTGACAGACCATCCGTCCTGATAGTAAAGACCTCTGCTATCAGTATATTTTTCATAATACAGATAGACGCTTGTATTATCCCCGGTCTTATATCTGTACTGTGGATCCGGGTCCGTTGTTTCAACCGCATGATCTCCGCCGGAGTATCTGATCTCATACATCCTCTCCCAGGCGGGATAAAGGGTAAGATCCGCATCCGCAGTGTATTTATCTTCCGGATCATATTCACTTAACTCTCTGTCTTTATCCGTGGTCCATCCCCTGCAGATATACCAGTGACCGTCCCCATCCTTTGTCTTGTCAGCAATATCCGTATTTCCCATGTTCAGAAAACTGCGTATAGTAAGATCCGCTCCGGGACATTTTACATCTTCATAAGCCACATCACCGGTCTTTTTCCCCTCAGGAGGATAAAGTCCGAAAAGATACTTAACCGTATGGTTGATCTCCCAGAAAGGATAGAGCGTCATATCCTCATCCGCTTCATAGGTTCCACCCAAGGCAAAATCTTTATCCCCGCCGTCCGTCTTAGACCAGCCAGTCTGGGTATATTTACCCCTTTTATCTTTGAATACCGCTGATGAAAGAGTAAGGGGCGAGCCTACATATTTTTTTGAAGGTGAGATCACAACCGTACCGTCAGAATAAGCACCGCCGTTATAAGTCACCTGCCTGTAATTGTCCTCGTCAAAATATGCCTTAATAGCCACATCATTCGTTCCCAGGGTAAATGTGGTGGTCGCAGCTGTCTTTTCTGCCAGGGTGATACCACCGGATACTACCTGCCAACGATTAAATTTATAATACTGAGCCGGTATAGCTTCAATAGTGATAAGGCTATTCCCTGTCGCTCTGACAGGCGACAAAGTGATGATACTGCCTCCTTTTTTTGCTACGCATCGTCCCTCACCCTCATTTGAAAAACTGATCTCGTACATGGCCGACTCAGCTAATTTTCCGTCTGCGCCAATGGAATATCCTTCTACTCCGGTGAGCTCAATAACGCCCACCAGATCAGCCGTCATGCCGCCATTGATCACAGGTCTGGAAGAATGGAATGCTTCATCATAATTTGGATAGATCATTATAAGCGTACCGGCAGGAGGCGTAAATACATTGTTTTCATTCCCATATGCATATGCATATATATAACTGTTCCAATCCTTAAACAGACCGCACTTATCACCACTTAAGATCGTCTCACCTGCCAGATAGATACCGGGACGACCAATTGCATCGGAATCATGAGCGGCTCCGTTATAAAAATGTACAGCTTCACCGACCTCGGGAACCGTTGCAACAACGGTGCAGCCATCAAGACTGATATTATATACATTGTTTGAGTATTTGCCGGCGTTATTTGCGTATATTCCGTATAATGGCGCCGTTATCCGTGAGTCCGTAAAAGTACAGAGTGATCTATCACCGCCACTTGACTGCCACATGTCAATGCCTCTTGATGTATCACCGCCGGTAACGGTCACAGTCGAAGCATCAAGCCTAAGAGGGATGCTTTTAGTATTGATTCCAAAATTCTGTGCATCTTCACTTCCGTTTACAGTAATTTCCGTATCTGATATCATACTTTGAGTGTTAACACTCCGATCTACAATGATACCATAGGCAGATCCCTCATTTCCGTCAAAGGTATTTACCTCTATTAATGACTTTCTGCCATTCTCCTTTGATGATATGATATTAAAACTGCTGCATTCACCAAGATAAACGCCATAAGCTGTTTCACTTCCGGGATTGCCCTGATCTCCGGCGCTTACTGTGATCTGACAGTCCTTAAGGGTGAGTGATCTGTTTTTATCATCGTCCACAGAAATATATGCGCCATAAACACCTCGCTCTGAATTCTCGGTACCTCCAAGGCTCGTAGCCGTGACCTGACAGTTCTCAAGCTCCACATCATCACTACTTGTAAGCAATCTGATACCATATACATTCGAAAGATCTCCACGATTTTGTTCTACCTCTACCACGCAGTTTTTAACAGATATTCCACCTGCGCTTCCGTCATAATCGGAACTCTGATTCAGATACATACCATAAGGATTGCCTGTCTTTTCTCTTTCCCTGGCTCCGGTTATAACACTGCATTCGGTATCGCTGATATTTATCTCACCACAAACAGAGGTCAGATATAAGCCCGAAATGTTCGGATAATTATTATGTCCTTCCCCTGTAAAAATCAGCTTAAACTCAGAATCTCTTACAGTTACATTTCCCGAATACTCCGCATATATTCCATGAATGCCATCATAAGGAATGTATTTTGTCATAATGTCAGCTCTGCAGCCACTCACAAATAGTTCCGGATGATTACCGGCAGAATAGGTCCAACTATTTTGCTCCGCATGGATCATAGCTGTTGTGTCATAAGCAAAGTCAACAGATATCCCGTCTTCCCCGATAAAATCGTCAAAGGTGATATTATACACAGACAGTTTACAGTTATAGTAGCCCGCAGCCATCAGAGGCGTAGTCAGACAGCGTCCATTATAATCGCTGTCATATGTGGGATCTATACCACCCGTTGTCTTACAATTAGTCACGGTCAGGGAGGATTCACCGGTCACAGTATACTGGTTTCCGTTCATATGTATGATATGGCCATTAAGGCACAGCTTCACATCCTGTGCCTCATCACCTGTTCCGCTGACACTATATGATCTTGACTCTGCCAACGTCACATCTTCCGTCAGGTACCAGTTACCCGTAGTGGTAGGAAGCTGTGCATTACCATGTTCCGAAGGTACCCATGCATTCCATACCAGATTTCCGTTATGATCAGTACCACAGCTTTCACCACCGCCACAGAAGCAATGAGCACTGTGAGCACCCGACGCCGGGTCCCCTACTATATCTTCCGCTATAGTTTCCGTATTCTCCCCTGGATTCAGATCACCGATGTGGCTCTCGTCATCTATATTAACATCCTCAACCGCACTCCCGCCGACATTCTCCTCAATGCTATCTACGGGATCGGCATCCTCCACTACAGCTGTGTCAGCATCCTCCTCGCCAGCCATAACACTATCTGCAGAGCCTGACTCAGCCGCAATAACTGCTGCAGGCTGCAGACTGCCCATGAGCATCGCCAAAGCTGTAATTATCGATAAAACCTTTCTCCTCATGCCATATCCCTCCATCACGATCTAAAATTCTTACAAAAAACCACTATATATGATACAGTAAAATCCCCCGGCAAACAACAATTCACGCTTATTATGTCGTTTCTTCAGCCTGATCTGTGAAACAGTGATAAGGTCATCACAAACAAAAAAGCGGCGGCTTTGACAAGCCACCGCTTTTACCTGCATCACTTCTTAAGGGGTATCACCAGAACATCCATATAATCGCCTTTTCCGGTTACCTTTATGCTGTCAGTACCTATCTCGAAATCAAAGTTTTTCCCGCCCTTAAGCGTATATCTGATACCGTTTATGGTCAATATCAGTTTCTTAACCTTGGTACCCTTACTGTCCATATCCCAGGACTCCACTGTGGCGTTGGACAGATCCGCCTGCAAAATGGTGAATTCAAAATTTCTTTTTTTCAGCACTTTGTTGATCGCTTTGATCCGGGCCTTATCTTCCTTTGAGATTCCTTTTTTCGGTTTGAATTTAAGCGTAAAGACCGCCTGCTTTCCCGTAACGGCAGTGGCGTGCTTAATATTCTTGAACTTAAGCTGCGGCGTGGAACAGTTCAACAACGGGAAATCCACCGCGATCACCATATCACCCACCATGAAGACATTATCGGATAACTGCTTCATATCCTTTGGCTTGTATTTACTGCCTGTATAGGTGACATTATCCGCGTAAACTATCTTTAAGGTCACATTGGCGTCGGCAGCGATGATGGACAGCGGTTCCGTCATGACAGGCACCTGACTACCATTAAATCCGGGGAGGGTAAAATTATAATCAAAAGTATTATTCTTTATATCAGGTATCGGCACCGGTATCGGATCAGGTATCGGCACCGGTATCGGATCAGGTATCGGCACCGGTATCGGATCAGGTATATCATCAGTCATATTACTATGAGTGTCAGTATTATTATCAGGGATCTTCCCCGAGCTCAGGGACAAAACCACCTTCACCTCAGACTCATTATAATTCAGGGACCTGGCCGGAAAAGTGATATTAACCATATCACCATCCGAGCAGTTATTTAATCTGACACTCAGCTTATCATCCTTTATGGTGCATTCCGTCACATTACTCGTACCGACGACAGAAGGCTTCCCTTCCAAAAAGACCACATTCTTTGCATCATCAGGCAAAAGCTTCGACATATTTTCTTTTGTAAAGACTGCCATCCTGTCCTCATCATACTTCACCAATCCGGGGACTGACACCTTTAAACCTGCCGCAGGGACTATCCTGTATTCCTTACAGATCAGGCTTTCATTTGCAGGAAGAACATAGCTCCGGCTCCTGTTTCCCACTAAAATATAAGCTCTCGCCGTATAATTACCCACATCCGAATAAACACCGCTGGTCCCGATCTTCAATTCATCACCATTAACCATACCTGTAGCTATGGGTTCAGGCGCCTTGAGAGATCCGTTATAAACATATTCGGACTCATCTTCCCACCGGATCCCTACCTCCCTGGGCAAAACCATGATCTCATCTTTTGCGGAGTAATATGAACCAAGGGTGCTCTGCTGAGGAGTAAATATGGTACGGAAGGTATAGTTTCCGGCTTCCAGTTCCTTAATGCTCACATTGGCAGAAAACGCCCCGCGCTCATCCACATCCTTAGCAGCTATATTCCAGGTTTTCATTACCACATCATCCGAGAAATAAGCGTTATTATAGCTGCTGTTATACACAAGCTGCAGTCTGCCTCCGACTACTCCCTCGCCGGATTCCACATATACCCTCATGGAAGCATTGTCGCCATATGTGATAATACCTTCGCCATCACTGATCACCGTCGATGTAATGGGCGTAAGTATGGCGTATTCCTTCGAGAAGAGCCCGTTTAAAACAGGTGAAGATATACTGATATTGACCATTCCCGTCCTTTTTATATCACTGGCATTCAGGACAAAAAAACCTTCCTCATCCGTTGTCTCATAATACGTTTCTCCGTCTATTGAAATCTGCACTTCCTCATCTACAAGAGGCAGCTCATACGACAGACGAGGCTTAAGCGGATTCGGGATCTTCTCCTTAACGGCAAACCTCATATTCTCATCCTGTTCTATCCCTCTGTACCCGTCATACGATACATAGTTCCCTTCCGTTCCTGTCGCATTCAGGACAACGGAAATATTACCTCTTTCAAATTCCGCGGTAAAAAGCTCGTTGTCACAGGGGTCAGAAAATGTCACGCCATAACTCCGAACTCCGCTATCGGGAGAGTCTGCCCCGATCTGAGCGCCGTAATCCTCCTTTACGCTCTTATTGTATGAGAACTCCGCGGTATCTTCATCAAGTTCGATATTCTCTCCTTCACATTGAAGGGTAATATCAGGGAACGTATTCATAGCATCCGGAGTAAAAGATCTGTTTGCGCCGGTGGTATTATAGCTGACAAAACCGGCCCTGAAGGCAAGCGAACCCTTATCCACCAGCCTCAGAACTCTCATACAGGCCCATCTGTAATCACTATCCTCCGTAATGACACTGGCTATATCCGGACGGACAGTTCCATTATCATCACCGTTTCCGAACCAGTTGATACTGATAAAACCATAATAATTTTTCGAAGAAGATCCTGTCATCTCCCTTGCACTGACGGAAGGAG
>JAEEZH010000154.1 GCA_016288495.1 Lachnospiraceae bacterium | reverse complement strand
CAGGGCTGGGAATATAATTACAGGGAGGTAAACGCAAAGTGAAAAACAAACAGCTTACCGCCTATGAAAAATCCATAAAAAAACATGGCCTGTTTTTCCTGGGACCTGTGGCGGTGGCATTTTCTGTGGGCTTTTTATGGCCGTTCATACAGGGACTTTACCTTTCTTTTTGCGACTTCAGGCTTGTATCCGAGGCGAAACTGTCGGGATTTGACAATTATCTGAAAGCCTTTTCCGACAAAAGCTTTATAAATTCGTTTTTGTTTACAGCCGTATTTACGTTGGTCAGTATGATCATCATAAATGCAGCTGCATTTTTTCTGGCGTATTTTATCACCGGGCAGATCCGGGGGTCCAAGATCTTTGAGACAGTGTTTTTTATGCCGAATCTGATCGGCGGGATCGTGCTGGGGTATATCTGGTCCATGATATTTGACGGCGTGCTGTCGTATTTCGGCACTTCGGTGATCATGGACAGCAAGTATGGTTTCTGGGGCATGATCATTCTTTTGTGTTGGCAGCAGATCGGTTATATCATGATCATATACTGTGCAGGGTTCAAGGGGATCGATGAGTCTTTTCTGGAGGCGGCCTACATAGACGGGGCGACGCAGTGGCAGACCCTGTTTGAGGTGATGGTCCCGAATCTTAGAGAGACCATATCCATCTGTCTGTTCCTTACCCTGTCCAACGGCTTTAAGCTTTTTGACCAGAATCTGGCTCTTACTGCCGGAATGCCCTTTGTGATAAATCCCGACGGCTCGAACATAAAATCCACAGAGATGCTGGCGCTCAACATATATAACACATTTTACGGGTCTTCGCCCTTCGGACACGGAGTGGCCCAGGCAAAGGCGGTGGTATTTTTTGTGTTTGTGGCGCTGATGGGCCTGTTGCAGCTCTGGCTCACACGCGGGAGGGAGGAATGATGAAAAAGAAGCATACCCTTGTTTCCGTCGTTCTGGCGGTCATATGTATAATATATATTCTTCCGGTGTTTTTTGTGGCAGTCAATTCTTTCAAGACTAACACCTACGTGAAATCCGAGACCTTTGCCATGCCCACGGCTTCGTCCTTTGCAGGCATTGAGAATTATCGGACGGGCATGGTGGTGGGGAATTATCCGTTTTGGAAAAGCGTGGTGTTCAGTATAGTGATCACAGTGCTGTCCACGGCCCTGATACTGCTGTTTACATCCATGGCGGGCTGGTATATAGCCAGGGTGGATTCGCTTGTCTGCCGTATCATTTACTATCTGTGTGTTTTTTCAATGGTGGTACCTTTCCAGATGGTGATGTATACTTTATCAAGGAGTGCAGATGCCCTTTCTTTGAATACGCCCCTGACCATCCCTTTGATATATCTGGGCTTTGGAGCGGGCATGTCGGTATTTTTGTTTTCGGGTTTCGTGAGAGCCCTTCCCATAGAAGTGGAGGAGGCCGCTTCCATAGACGGGTGCACGGTTCCCGGCATGTATTTCCGTATAGTCGTGCCGCTTCTGGCCCCCATTATGATATCAGTCGGGATACTGGAGGTCATGTGGATCTGGAATGATTATCTTTTGCCCATGCTGGTGCTTGATATCAATGAATACCGTACCATCCCGATACATATCCAGTACCTTCGCGGAAGCTACGGTACTGTGGATCTGGGCGCTTCCATGGCTTTGATAGTACTCAGCATCCTGCCGGTGATAATAGTCTATCTCAAGTGTAAGGAGTATATCGTAAGCGGCGTTGCATCAGGAGCAGTAAAGGGATAAATAATAATATCATGAAAAAAGGAGGTCTATGCTATGTTTAAAGACATGCTGGCAAAATATTACGACGAGGGGAACTACAACTGTGCCGAAACCATGATCCGTGCAGGTAACGAATATTATGAACTGGGTCTTCATGACAGGGATATGATCGCTTTCGGCGGATTCGGAGGCGGCATCCAGACGGGGAATACCTGCGGGGCTGTCCTTGCGGCAGTTTCGGTCCTGTCCATGAAATACATTGAAAAGAAGGCCCACGAAAGTCAGGATATAAGACCTGTGACCACGGCGTTTATCCGCAAGGTGAACGAAAAATACGGTTCAGTGCTGTGCAAAGACATAAAGCCCCAGTCCTTTGACAAGGAAGTCAGGTGTAAGTATACCATAGAAAATGTGGGAGAAATACTGGAACAGGTCATTGCGGAGTATGAAAAGGAAAAAACGATGAGATCATAATCCCGCTTTCTTCAGTTTTTCATTAAGGAGTCTGTAATCATGTATGAGCTCCGATACTCCTTCATCTGTCGGAGATTGTTCCATCTTTGCGGCCTTTTCTGAAAGGGCCATGGCTCCGATGGCACCTGAGGTGCTCTTTAAGGAGTGGATGAGCAGTTTCAGGTTTTGGGTATCACCTGCCGATAATGATCCTTCCAGCTTAGCTGCTTTTGAATCAGACGAAGCTGTGAAGGTGGAAAGCGCATCCAGGTAGTCCTCGATGTCGCCGCAGTAGTCCAGGCCCTTTTGGATATCGAGTTCAGCTATGTCCGCTAAGGCCTTCGGGATATCGGACCGGGTATCGTCTTTTATTTCGGAGATCTTTTCAATCTTTTCGGGAGGCAGATACTTCAGAAGCGTTTCCTCAAGCTGCGTAAGGGTCACGGGTTTTGAAAGATAATCCGTGAACCCGGCGTCGAGAACCTGTTTTTTTGCGGAGGAAAAGGCGTTGGCGGTAAGACATATCACCGGCGTTCTGGCGGCCTTTTCCGGGAATTGCTCCCTCATGAGCCGTAGGGTCTCCACTCCGTCTGGTTCAGGCATTCTGTGATCAAGATATACCACATCATAATCATTTTTCTCAAAGAGCTTAAGGCACTTCATGCCCCCGTCGGCTGTGTCGACAGTCATGGCGTTTCCCTTTAACAGGCCGCACAGAACCTGCAGGTTCATGGGCGTATCATCCACTATCAGTATCCGTGCGTCTTTTGCCGTAAAGGTGGCAGTCTTGCGACGGGCCGTTACCGCATCTTTGCCCGGTTCGTAAGGGCCTATGGGAGTATTGTCGCTGATCTTTTGATGCAGGTTAAAGTAAAAGAGAGATCCTTTGCCGTATTCGCTTTCAACCCTGATGTCGCTGCCCATGAGAGAAAGCATTTTACGGGTGATGGTAAGACCCAGTCCGGAGCCTTCGATGCTCCGGGTCTTTTCCATATCCAGCCGGTCAAAGGCGGAGTACAGCTTGTCCATCTCGCTTTCGCGTATGCCTATGCCCGTGTCCCGGACGGCTACATAGAGTGTGAAACCGGAATCATCATCGGATACGCGTTTCAGGGTGAGACGGACCTCGCCGCTTTTTGTGTATTTGACTGCGTTTGACAGGAGGTTCGTGATTATCTGGCGGATCTTTTGCTCGTCACCTATGGGCATGACGGGAAGCTGTTCGTCCACCTCCATGGAAAAGTCAAGTCCCTTTTCCCCGGCCCTTAACCTTACCATCAGATCCAGTTCCGCGAGCAGTTCCGGAAGAGAGTAGGGAGCGGGAGTGATCTCCATGCGCCCTGCTTCGATCTTTGAAAAATCCAGGATGTCGTTTATTATTCCCAAGAGGCTTTTTCCGGCCTTTTCGATATTAGCGGAATAATGCAGGATCTTCTCATCGTTGCTTTCGCACTGGATGAGTTCGTTCATGCCGAGGATCGCCGTTATGGGCGTGCGTATCTCATGGGACATATTCGATACGAAATCCGATTTCATCCGATCGGAGAGCCTGGTACGCTGCAGATCTCTTTTGATGAAAAACAGGGCGATAAGAGCGATGATGAGCAACATGGACAGGAGCAGCCATATATTGTCCCTGACCATATCCGAAAAGGTATAGGTGTAAAGCTCGGCTGCGTACCGGTAGGCAATGTCCTGGGCGAATTCCGGACCCATGATGCCCAGGCCATGGTTGATAAGCTTGAGCAACCCTTCGTTTCCGATCTTTACCCCGAAACAGCGGTCATCGGTCTGGTTGAGCTGCATCAGGTAAAGTCCCCTGTAGCGGCTGTTCTTCAGGATGGAGCTCGCTCTGAGGCCGTTCAGGGTCGTGGCGCCTGCATCGCCGTTAAGTACCGCTTCCAGGCAGGAATCTATGTCGGGATATAAGGTGATCTGCGCATCAGGAAAATTTGACCTGATGTAGTAATACTGCATGCGGTTATTCTCGTTTACCGCGAAGTGCACGGTGTCAGATTCATCGTACTCGTCGGCGTATACCAGCTCCGTAGTGGAGGAGACAACGGAAGAGGACTGATAGATCCCGCTTTCCTCGGAGTAATATAATCCGCCTCCTACGGGAAAGGCCGCATCGATCTCTTCCTTCCGGATATCTTCGATCATGTCGTCGTAATTGTCGTAGCCTTTATAGGATATCTGCAGATCCGAAACGGAAAGCTCGTTGCAAAGCCTGGGAAGCATATCCGTTATGATACCGGTGGGAGAGCCTTTTTTATCTGTATCGCTGTAGGGCAGATAGTTGTTGAGATAGCCGACCCTCAGTTCGTTGTGTGTTTCCATCCACTCTTTTTCCGCATCGGAGAAGGTATGGCTTGAAATACTTGAGGAATAATAGCTGTTTCGGAGTGTGTTCAGATATCCGGGCTCCTGGGCAGAAAGAAGAGTCTGGGCTTCGTTCAGCTCATTCAGGAGTTCGGGCTTTTGTTTATTTACGCAGAGGTAGTAGTCCGAGGTGCCGAAAATGCAGATGACCTCAGCATGTTCACGGCCGTAGGCACCGTCGCCTTCCGCCGCAAGGATATCGACCGTCTTTGTGTCAAAGGCTTCAAAGAGGGATTCGTAATCATCAAAGGGGACTATTTCGGCATCTATGGAGTGAGAATTAAGATATTCAATGAGGATCTGCTCTATCGCGCTTTTAAGTACGCCGATCCTTTTGCCGGAGACGGAGGTGGGAGAAAGGGTTACGTCAGGGTCGTTGTCGTGCCTGACCAGGGTGAAAACTTCGTTCCCCATGGGCTGTTCGGGATAACCGATGAGATCCAGACGGTCGTCGCGTTTCGCAAGTCCTGCCAGAAGGTCGATCCTACCATCCAGCAGCATGTCATACAGTTCGCCGTAACTGCCATATACATATTCATATTCCCAGCCGGTGTACTCGGAAAGCTTGCGGTAATACTCATAGGCATAGCCGGTTTTTACGGCACCTTCAGAGGCACCTTCCTGAAAGACTTCATTTTCATAATATCCGACTCTTATGGTTTTATCTTCTTTTGCATATATGTTTACGGCAGAAAGAAGGATTGTAACCAGGATCAGGGTCAGGACTGTTTTTGACTGTTTCATATTTTTCCTATCTGTATTTTGATGCAGGTATGATCATCTGTTACCCAGACTGTCTGTTCTTTGAAAGATCCGAACTGAATCGTTCCGTCTGTCATATTATACGATATAATCGGCCGGAACGCAAAATATAATGCCTCGGCAGGATACGGATATGTGCCTGCCGGATCCTCGGACAGACTGCTGTAATTGCGGATTGACGGGATGATGTATCCGGGGGTATTATTAAGTGCGCATACGGATTTTTTTGTAGTACCCTGACTGTAGAAGGTGGTGGTAAAGTGATCCGTCAACACATGGGAGGTAAAAGCATTATGGAAAATAAGATGTATCAGGTATCGACACTTCAGGCACTTGCTTTGGGATACAGCCGGGCTGTGATAAATGTGAAAGAACTTATTCAGAATGGTGACACAGGCCTCGGTACATTTGAAGACGTAAACGGGGAAATGATCGTTATGGATGGACATTGCTACAGAGCCGATCAGAGTGGATCAGTATCAGAGGTGGCTTCTGAGACCGGAGTTCCGTTTGCAGCTGTTGCAAAGCTTAACGGTGATCAGCAGTTCAGGTTGGATCATATGCCGGATATCGGATCGATCCGGACAGAGCTTACCAGAAAGATTGAAGAGAGATTCGGCCTGAACAGTATGCATATTGTCAGGATAGACGGAGAGTTTGAAAAGGTTGATGCCAGGTCGGAGGCTCCGTACAGGTCGCATCACGTCAGTTTAAAGGAAATCCTGGGGCAGACGCAGGAAGCATTCCTTTTTGAGAATATCCGCGGATCGCTGGTTGGCGTGTATTTTCCGGACTATATGGATGGTATCAACATGCCCGGATGGCATCTTCATTTTCTTTCCGAGGACAGATCGAAAGGCGGACATGTTTTTGATGTCTCTTTACGGGAGGGTGAGGTAAAAGTAGACAAAATCACTAATATATATTTAAATCTCCCTAAGGAAGCAGCGTTTGATACCTATTCTCTTAAGGAAGATTTACATGATGAGATCAAGTCTGTGGAATAAATACTATCAGCAGAAAGAGGGACAAGATGAGAGTTGGTATTTTGGGCGCAATGGATAGAAGCTGATGGTAAAAAAATGCGATCAAATCGATAGTCGACTATTGATTTGATCGCATTTTGGTATTATAATACATTCAAGGAAGGAGGCAGACCGATGTATATAAACAGAGATATAGAGAGAGTTCTTCTCGATGCTGCTGACTCATTTCAGGTAATCACGTTGTATGGAAGCAGACAGGTAGGCAAGACCACTACTGTAAGTATGTTGTTTGGTGACAGGTTTGGTTTTGTCACGCTGGATGATGCTGAAGAGCTCGATCTTGCTATTACAAATCCGCGTGCCTTCTTCGAGTCGCATCCATGGCCGCTTATCATCGATGAGGTACAAAAGGCAGTCGGCTTGCTGAATGAGATCAAGAAGATCGTAGATGCACAAAGGCTTGTATGGATGAAGAATAATGAATCCAGACAGCTTATGTTTATCCTTACCGGATCCAATCAGTTTG
>JAEEZH010000153.1 GCA_016288495.1 Lachnospiraceae bacterium | reverse complement strand
GCCCACAGGCTGTCCACCATAAAGAACTGCGACCGGATACTTGTGATGGATGACGGCAGGATCGCGGAAGAGGGTACTTATGATGAACTGATGGCTAAAAACGGCCTGTTTGCGGAACTTGTCAAGTTACAGAGAACGTGATATAATATTTGTCAGTTTGCGTAAGAGTGAAAACATACTATGAAAAAAGGGCATTTTGATGCCATATATTGGGAGGTTAAACATGAATAACGAAGAAATGAAGGCAGTTGTTGACAAGATGTGCAATGTTCTGGAAAAGATCGGCCAGGGAATGGGGCTGGAGCCGGGTACCGGACAGGCTGCCAGATATGAGATAGCCAGCTTTATGATGTATCTTTCCGCTTCCGACGGCAAGATCCTTTGGGAAGAGGCAAAGATCATTTCCGAGATTTGTGAGCTGAACCTTACCCCCGAGTCCATGGAGTCCTTTATCAACGACCAGAAGATATATACTCCCGAATTCGAGACCAAGGTTCCCCCCATGTTTGAGCTCATGGTATCTGCAGATAACAGGCTCTTTGACGGCGGTGAGACCATTTCCGGTTCCGGTATCATGATGGAGACCTATCAGACTATGGGTGAGGCTCTCATCAAGTCGGACAATGATGTGGACGAGAATGAGGTAAAGGATTACAAGAAGTACCTCACCATGATGGATGAATACCGCAACAAGAACTATAAGGGCGCAAATGCGCAGTAAGTCCGTTATGCAGAAGTGTCGGATTTCATGATGACGAAACAGGGTTTCGGCATGGGCAGATGAGCAGGCACAGTGATCGCTTAACATGCGGAAGTGTCGGAACTGGCAGACGAGCAGGATTTAGGTTCCTGTGTCTTATGGCGTGTGGGTTCAAGTCCCATCTTCCGCATTAATTATTCATTTACTTATACGATGTCGCATACGAAGAAATTAATGATGACGCTTATTATAGCGTCATCATTTTTAATAATCCTGATCTTAATATTTCCGGTTGTCGGATCATGGGGACAGCCGGAGCTTTCTTTTTCCCGGGAGTCCGGGTTCTATGATGATCCATTTTTTCTCAGTATGGACGGCAGGAACGGGACGGTGTATTACACCCTGGACTGTACGAGGCCGGATGTCAACTCCAGTGTATATACGTCTCCCTTATATATAGAAGATGCTTCAAAAAACCGGAATGTTTACAGCATGCGCACCGATGTGGCGGTCTTTGACAGGGCGCTGATAAAAGAGCGGGACGCAGGGACACCGGAGGATTATGTGGTCCCGGATTCCCCGGTTGACAAATGCACCGTGGTAAGGGCGGTGTGTATAGACAAACTGGGCGGCCGCTCCAAAGAGGTCTGCGCCGTGTTTTTTGTGGGCTATCCGGATAAAACGGCTTACGACGGGTTAAACATCGTTTCGATCCATACATCTCCCGAAAATCTTTTTGATCATGAAAAGGGTATATATGTCACAGGAAAGGTGATGGAGGATTATCTCAAAAAAGGCGAGAGAGTGGAAAACGATGATTTCTGGTGGTGGTGGCCTGCCAACTACCGCCAGAAGGGATCGGACTGGGAGCGGGAAGCCTTTATTGAGGTCTTTGGCCCGGACAGAGAAAGGATACTGGCTCAAAATGTGGGCCTGAGGATCCAGGGCGGAGGGAGCCGGGCTTATCTGCCCAGAAGCCTGAATGTATTTGCGGGAAAAGAATATGATGATGCTGAGACCTTTGGGGAAGGAGTTTTCGGCCTGCCTTACGCACCCGAAAGCTTTACTGTCTTTTCCGGCGGCGATTCCAGGATCACAAAGCTCGAGGATTATATTCCTGCATCCCTTGCCGGTGACCTGTCCGTATCCACCATGCATTTTGAGCCTGCCGCCGTATTTTTGGAAGGCGAATTCTGGGGCTTCAATTATATAACCGAGAGATATGACGAGGCGTATTTCACAGGGCATTACGGCGTAGATAAAAATAATATAGTCATGATAAAAGAAGGTGAAGTGGCCCTCGGATATGAAAAGGATATTAAGCTCTACGAAGACGATCTGGCCTTTT
>JAEEZH010000152.1 GCA_016288495.1 Lachnospiraceae bacterium | reverse complement strand
TGGACTTATTCATTTCTGCCGGGACTTCATCCCCGGATCTCTCACCGTTTATCTCAAGTGCAAATTTATCATTACCATCAGCTGCAGTCACTGATACGGTGACCGTCAGGGTTCCGCTCTTTTTTGCGATAAAGGATATCACCTTATCACCGTTAATGCTGGCGCCGTACTGTGCGCCGAAGTTTGAAGGGTTCATTCCGTTTGCATGTATGACAAGTCCCGAATAAGGATCCATCACATCGCTTTGTGATGAATAACCCATGCTCGAAAGGTAAAGCTTCATATCCTCAAAGCTGTTTGTCAGATTCAGGGGCAGGTCAAATTCTACTCTCTTAAGCGTGATCACCGATGCTCCGTTTTCCTGTGCAACGATATCAGCGCTCTTGTAGATCGCTTTTTTACCCACGCCCACTACTGAATAGGTCTCACCTGCTATAAGCTGTATTCCCTCCTCCTCATAGCCGTTTGCAGACACTGTCTTCACTTCGGTACTGCCCGTAAAAGTAAGCTCCACATCCTGATCGTCATCCTCAATTCCCACCACCTGGTTTTTATAGAGCACACGCTTTTCCTCTTTATACTCTTCCTTGAGGATATCCACATTTTTCATATAATAATTCGACGCGCTCTTTATCACGAAGTAGAGAGTCTGGGCCTCTTCTGAGCTCTTCTTGTAAACCACGTCTCCTGGCACCGCTACCTCGGTCTCCAACACGCCGTTTGTCAGCTCCTCATCCGAATACAGCATCACCTTAGCAGAACCTGTGCCTGCCGCCACCCTAAAAGTATATTTGGCAGAACCTGTGGGCAGCTCCACCGCAAACACTACCTTGTTAACTGCACAATGGCATCCATACTGATTACTATCCGACGTATCTTCAGGTTTCCAGTATGAACCGACCCCGTCCCTGTATACAGTCACAGCATACTCTTCGCCCTTCTCAGACTTATAGGTCCCGCTTATCTTTCCGTCAGTGTAATTATCCGCAACATTATAGACAGATGCCTGCTGAAAATTCAGGATGTCCTCTCCGACCGTTGCCCTTACAACCTTCCGGTCTGCAATGCTTACTTCACTTCCTTCTTCATATAAATCTTCATACCCTGTCTCCTGCGCCCCCATGGCAGTCAGGGTCATAACGTTTGTCCCCAGCGACGATACCATCATACCGATGCTGCAGAACAGTGCCAGTGTCCTTTTCCCAAAAAGAAAATTCCTTCTCATCATACCTAAACCTCCATCTGATATGTTGTGGTTTCTTTGCGCCGGCCGGGCACCATGCCCGACCATTGCAAAAAAATGAAACTAAAAGCTTAAGCAGATGATAAAGTGTGACATCGTGTAAGCCTCAATAGGCTTTTTTACTTTCATTGTTTTGCACAAAAAAAGAACACCTTTTTGGTGCTCTTTACCAGTTAAAAGCCTTCTCCCTTTAGGGGCGCAAGGCGTCCGGGGGACGCCTGGTCTGCGCCGACCGGAGCGAAGCGGAGAAAGGTGGCCGCGCCAGCGGCCGGATGAGGGCCGGATGAGGGCCTACACCCCAATCCTCCTCAAAATCCCAGCCACCGACGAAAGATACCCCCCGCCGAATAAATTCAGATGATTTAGCATATGATCCAGATTATACACATCCCTTCTTCTCTCATAACCCTCTCCGATCAGCCCCGACTCACGATATGCATCATAAAAGGTCCTTGTATAGCCTCCAAACAGCTCCGTCATGGCGATATCCGCCTCAGGGTGGCCCACATATACTGCCGGATCAATGAGCCAGGCCCACCCGTCCCGGCCTGTAATATAATTACCCGCCCACAGATCTCCATGAAGAAGCGCCGGCTTTTCCGGTTCGGTCAGCAGGCTGTCAAGCGCATCAAACAGCCGTTCAAATTTCTCTGTCATTTCGGGAGAAAAATATCCTTTGGCAGCCTCATACTGCGGTCTGAGCCGGCACTCCCTGAAAAACTGAGTCCACCTGTCACAGGGATTATTCTTCTGATTTCCCGCTCCGATATAATTGTCTCTCCAAAAGCCAAACCTGCCTCCCGGAACAAATTCCGAAGCATCAAAGGAATGCATCCCGGCAAGTTCATGTCCGAAACGCTCCCAGAAACCCGGATTTGGTTTATCCCCTGCGGCAAACTCCATGAGAAGATACGACCTGCCGCCGACACTTCCTGCCTCGATCACCTGCGGCACTCCGATCTTTCCCGTCCGCGCAATGGCATAAAGTCCATCCTTCTCCGCTTCGAAAAAAGACACATCCATCC
>JAEEZH010000151.1 GCA_016288495.1 Lachnospiraceae bacterium | reverse complement strand
GAGGCATCACTCCCCTGTCATCCTGAGGCATCACTCCCCTGTCATCCTGAGGCATCACTCCCCTGTCATCCTGAGGCATCACTCCCCTGTCATCCTGAGGCGAAGCCGAAGGATCTTTCCATGCCTCTTCCTGCGCAGCTCCACCCATCATGCTCTGCCGCTGTCTGAAGGGAAGGGTGATCTCCTTGTAGAAATCAGCCATGAGCAGCTGGATATATATGGAGAAGAACATGATGAAGACAAAATACAATATATAAAAAACAAAAAACATTAAATAAGCAAGCATAACCGATGTAGCCATAAGACTGCTCGCTCCGGCTTCATCACTGCTGCCGATGGCAGCGATCATGGGTACCATAAAGATCCCTGCAAAAACCGTGATCATGATAATGGCGCCACCCAGCATGATAACATAGGGAACTATCAATATCTTAAAGAGCTTTGCCTTGTTTCCCTCCATCAGGATCATGGACTCTTTTATCGCATCGTTGGCCGAAATACCCGGATTGTCCCTCATGATGAACATGGACATGGAATAGGAAAACCACTTGACTATACCCGGAATGAGAAAGAGCATGGACCAGAGCATGACATAAAGGCTCTTTAAAAAGACAAGGGCCGTAGCAGGCACGATCCTGTCAAAATACTTGAATATATCGCCCACCTCTGTTTTTTTGTCGTAGGCTGCATCCAGATACATCCCGGAAAGTCCAAGCGAAAGGGCACAGGCCACAAAATAATAGGCGACAAAACCCAAAAAAGGAATGCAGTTCATAGCGCCCGCAAGAACAGAAACCAGGATCATACTGATCAAAAACGGAAATGCATTCTTCTTCATCTGTCTGAATGCATCAGAATAAATTCCCTGAGTCACTTTTCATCTCCTCCTCTTTTAAGATTCTTCGCTTCGCTCAGAATGACAGCAGGTACACCGCTCAGAATGACAGCAGGTACAATGTCTGGCACTGTCATCCGGGACGACCTTCCGGTCATAAATACAGACCGGAACACGATTAACCATGATACCACAAAACCTTACTCCAATGCAAATTTTTCCTTATCATGTACGGTGATGTCGTCTCCTAGCTGGATCTCCATCATCTTGAGCTCCGTATCGGCAAATACTGTGTGCCTGCAGCCGGCCTGCATGGTCACCACATCGCCTGCCCTCACCTGCTGTTCCATGCCGTCCACAACGGTACGTCCCGTACCCGAGAGCACCACCCAGACCTCATCGCGGTTTTTATGGCTGTGATAATTCATGGAATGGCCCGGGTTCAGCGTAACCTTTATGGTCATGCTTTTGGGCTCCACATCCAGCACCCTGAAGGATCCCCAGGATTTTTCGGCATACATGATCTGGGTCACGATGTCATCCACATAGGGCTTGATATAGCTGGACTGTTCCTTGTCGGAAACCAGTATACCGTCAGCGCTGGCTGAGATGATCACATCCCTGAGGCCCATGGCCAGAACAGGCACGTCCAGCTCGTTGAGTATGTGGACGTTATCACATTTATCGTTCATTATCCCGTTTCCGATACACTTCTCCTCCATGGCCTCGGTCAGGGTATTCCAGGTACCCATATCCTTCCACTGACCGGAAAAACGCATCACCTGTATCTTTTCTTCCTTTTCCACAACCGCATAGTCAAAGGATATTTTTTCGAGGGTCTCATACTTATCGAAAAGATCCTGATAATCGGTAAAATCGATGAGTTCATGAGCCTTGTCCATAAGGTATTTAAGCTTGTAGGCAAAAACGCCGCCGTTCCAGAGGGCTCCCCTTTCGATATACTGGGCCGCCAGCAGGGCGTCGGGCTTTTCCTTGAACGAAGAAACACTGCTCACCTCGTCTTTGCTTTCCGGAACTATATAGCCGAATTTTTCGCTGGGATAGGTGGGCTCGATACCCATGAGCACCAGATTGGCTTCTCCCTTGTCAGCCTGCAGCGACAAACGCTGAAGAGCGTCAAAATAATCCTTTTCCACATAGGGATCCACAGGGCAGACCACCACGGATTCATTCTCATCCACTCCCTGCACATCCTTAAGGTAGGCTGACGCCAAAGCTATGGCCGGGAAGGTATCCCTGCGGCAGGGTTCCACGGAGATCCCCACATCCTCTCCCAGCTGGTTGTGGATAGCGGAGACCTGGGTCTTCGAAGTGGCGATGGTGATCTTTGCATCGGGATCCGTATTCTTTATCTGACGGTATACCCGCTGGACCATGGATTCATAATCCCCGTCCTCTTTTTTAAATATCTTGATGAACTGCTTTGACCTGATGTCATTTGAAAGGGGCCAGAGACGCTTTCCCGACCCGCCTGATAATAAAACAATGTTCATGAACGACCTCCGTATTCTGTATCAACATGATCAACCTATGATATCCAAAAACTGTGCCTTGCCGTGCAGATGGCAGTCCGGTGAAGTGGCCGGAACAAAGAAACAGTCCCCCTTGAAAAAGTTAATGCTTTCATCATTGCACCGAAGACTCCCGCAGCCGTCTATACAGAGCAGCACCCTGTAAGTGTGGGGATTGGGTTCGTAACAGGCCATGCTCCTGCAGCGTTCGGTATTGATCAGCATCCTGTATACTTCAAAATATCTGCAGCGTCCCAACAGCTCCCTGGCCATCCCCACAGAATATTTCAGCACGCGAAGGGGCTGTCTGGGACTTTTGGCCACATTCAGGTCTGCCACTTCCACAGCCTTTTCTATATGAAGCTCCCTCTTGTTACCGTACTTGTCGACCCTGTCATAGTCATACAGCCTGTAGGTCAGATCGGAGCTTTCCTGCACCTCCGCGATCAGCGCATCCCTGCCTATAGCGTGGATGGTCCCGGACTCTATGTAAAATACATCGTTCTTTTTTATGGGTATCCGCTGAAGGTATCTTTCCATATTTCCGGCAAGCGCGGATTCCTTGAGCTGTTCTTTTGTCACCCTTTCACGAAGGCCGTAGATCAGCGATGAATCCTCCCCCGCATCTATCACATACCACATCTCCGTCTTTCCCCGCTGCCCGTTCTCATATTCCCGGGCATAGGTATCATCCGGATGTACCTGGACCGACAGATCGTTCTTTGCGTCTATGAGCTTTACCAGAATGGGAAGCTCTCCCTTCTCATGTTCCCTGGCGCCAAAAAAATCAGGATTCCGTTCCAGTATCTGCCTTAACTTCATCCCGTCAAAGCAGCCGCCCACAGCCTCACACTCTCCCGCAGGATGCGTGGAGCATTCCCAGCTTTCCGCCAGAGGAGACAGTGAAGTTTCCTTGGAAAAATCATCCTTCAACCGTCTGCCGCCCCAGAGATAATCCTTAAAAGCCGGTTTCAAAAGTATGGGCATATTATGTTTATCCGTATCTGTTTTACTCATGTTACACTTTTTCAGCCCCATTATTTATTCCTATCACACAAATGGGCTTTGATCCGTAGTCATTGTATGACTTCACTGCGTTTTCCAGATCGTCATAACTGCTTTTTTTATGACCGCCCTGACTGTTGTGGACCGCAAAAGAACCTGAGGGTTCCTTTGTCACGCATATAAAATGCATACCGTTCCTTATATGCTTTGCGCTGTTATAAGCCACATATATGAACGCCTCAAAAGCCGCCTGGACTTCCTTATATTTTTTGCTGCCAAGATCCCCGGCATAATACAGCTTTGTATCAAAGCCCAGGCTCTTGAGATAATTCAGGATGGCCCGTGGAGATGTCCCCATGCATCCGTTCATAAGCAGTCCTTTTTTCTCAAAATTCTCTATGATGGAAGCCGGGGAAACCCTGCTGCTTCCCTCTCCCAGAAATACGCAGGCATTATATATGGCCACTATGCCGCAGAGGTTCGCCTTTCCGGCTATGGAACCGTCCTCATTTACAAGGGCCTTTCCCACAGTGTTCTTTGTGATAAAGTCAAAGGTTTTTTTGCCGTATTTAAAGGCTGCCAGTTCGCCCTGATCCTCTATGAACCATCCGGAATGAGTCCTCTGATAGCGTTTCCACATTTCCTTATTTTCAGCTTTATGCAGATCTATCTCAAAGGGCTTCAGGCTGTTCCACAGCCCCAGCAGCCGCATGATAAAAACAGTAAGATAATCCATTTTATTTCCCGTACTTTATAAGCCAGAACATGAAGGTCGGAAACTTTTTGATAACATACAGCGGATAAACGGACATGGCCTGATAATACTTTTTAACCGCTTCCTTTTTTTCATGCATCTGTATACAGCGCTTGGACTGGATGAGAAGCAGATGGGCGTGGGCCTTCGGATGTCCCCCCAGGAATTCCAGATTCTTCTCTATGAGTTTCTGGTTGCTCAGCAGCTTATTATGAGGGTGCTTCGTGATGCTGTCCCCCTCATGTACATGCCATACGGTAAGACATTCATGCAATATCCTGATCCTGTATTTCTCTGCGATGCGGCACCACAGCTCTATATCCTGGGCCGAAAGCATATCCTCATCGAACATGCCGCATTCATCAAAGCACTCTCTTTTGATAAGCGGATTCGAGGCGCCGATATGATTGCCGCAGAGCATACCGTAGCGTATATCATCCTCATCATATTTCAGCAGCACGCTTTTTATCCTGTCATTTTCGTCATCCTTTTTATAGAAATCGGAGACCACCATTCCCGCATCGGTGTTTTCCAGCACCTCACGCATTTTCAAAAGCTTATCGGAGCAGAACTCGTCATCATCATCCAGGAAGGCGATATATTTCCCCTTCGATCTCATGATGCCTGTGTTTCTGGCTCCGCAGGCTCCTTTTTTCCTCTCGTTGGCGCAATACTGTATCCTGACATCGGAAAAGCTCTCAAGTGTATCCTTTACCGCAAATACAGTTCTCTGCGCGGGTATATTATCATCAACCACGATGAGCTCCAGATCGGAAAAGCTCTGTGACAGCACGCTTTTTACCGCACGCCTCAGCATATCGGGTTTTCTTTTGTATGTAGTTATTATTACGGATATTTCGGGATCCTTCATCTTATTCCTCCAACAGGTCCAGCCACTTTTGGGCAATGGTCTCAAGCGTCAGGGACGTGGCTCTTTCAAGGGACTTTTCTTTATAATGCTGCCTCAGCTCATCGTCCTCTATCATCAGTTCCATGGCCTGAACCAGCGCTTTTTCGCTTTCCTCCAGAGGGTCTGCTCCCTCACGGTACTCCCCTGAATTCTGCGGCGTGATAAGCCCATACTCGGCCCTTTCCAGTCCTTTTTTCAGCTTATGTTCAAAGGACGTATCAGGGGATAATATCTCCCGGGCGCTGGACTTGAAATCCACGGATATAATGGGAAGAGCACAGGTCATGGCTTCTATCAGCACATTGGAAAAACCTTCAAACAAAGAGGTGGACACGTAGGCATCGCACCTTGAGGCTATGGCATACGGATTTTCGCAAAAGCCGGCAAAAATGACTTCTTTTTCCACACCGCATTCCCTGGCCAGCTTTTTCAGATATTTCTCATCGCTACCACTGCCACAGATCATCAGCCTGGCGTTTTTATGGGTCCTGCTCACTCTGGAGAAGGCCCTGATCAGATGCCACTGTCCTTTCTGCTGCAGGAGCCTTCCGATGTTCAGAAAATAGAAGCACTCTTTGTCCATGCGGACTGCAGGCTCTTTTTCCGCCATTTCCTTAATAAAATCATGATCCACTCCGTTATATACAGCAGTAAGCTTATCGGCGCTTATGCCGAAATTACGTCTCAGATCCAGGGCACACTCATTGGAGACCGCCGCCACCGTATCCGCATGGGGATAGAGCAGCTTCACCATGGGATAGACAAAATATCTGTATTTTTTCGTCCTGCACTGCGAAAGCATTATCCTTTCCGAGACTATGACTTTACAGTACTTTTTCCCTGACAGGATATTGGCAAAATTCGAGCCGTCCATGAAACTGATGCAGGCGTCATAACCGCCTTCCTTCTTAAGCTTCCTAAGCATTCTCATCCGCCTGATGAGGGCTTTGAACTGTACGCCCCAGGTTAGCTCCTTTGTGAAATCCATTCCCAGGGTGAGGACTCTCCCCCCGTGGGGATAATCTTTTTTCGATTCGCTGTTTACCAGTATATCTATATCCGCTTTATCCGACAGGACTCTGGAGAGGTTACAGACGACTCTCTCGGCGCCTCCGCCGGTCAGGGATGTTATGAGAAAGAGGATCTTTTTCCTCATGCCTGTCTCCTATTTTCGGTGTTTATCATAATTTTATATTTTACCATATTTTGTGGTATTTATAAACTGTTGTATTAGATTCCGCTCAAGAAGATCCAATAAAATATCCTAGGCGAAGATAGCGCGGACATAGGCGTCGGGGTCGAAGGTTTCCAGGTCGTCGATGCCCTCGCCCACTCCGATATACTTGACCGGAACCCCCATCTTATCTTTGATGGCCACAGCGATACCGCCCTTGGCCGTACCGTCAAGTTTCGTGAGAACAATACCCGTAACATCCGTGACTTCCTTAAACTCCTTTGCCTGGGAAAGGGCATTCTGTCCCGTGGTGGAATCCAGCACCACCAATGTCTCACGGCAGGCCTCGGGGAATTCCCTGGAGATGATGTTGTTGATCTTGCGGAGCTCCTCCATAAGGTTCTTTTTATTGTTGAGACGGCCCGCAGTATCACAAATGAGCACATCCGCCTTACGTGCTTTCGCGGCGCTGACACCGTCATAGATCACGGAGCCGGGATCGCCGCCTTCGTTGCCGGTGATGATCTCCACTCCGGCTCTGACCGACCATTCCTTAAGCTGTTCCGTAGCCGCCGCTCTGAAGGTGTCGGCAGCACATAAGATGACACGCTTTCCCTGAGCCTTCATTGATGCGGCCAGTTTGCCGCAGGTGGTAGTCTTGCCCACGCCGTTCACGCCCACCACCAGGACTACGGACTGTACTCCCGTGAAAGCATAAGCATCCTCCGGCAAAGCCATCCGTTCCTTTATGATCTCTATCAGAAGTTCTTTTGTGTCGGCAGGCACCCTCACATGCTTGTCCCTGACCTGCTTTTTCAGTTCCTCCAGGATCTCTTCGGTGGCATCCATGCCCATATCGCTCATTATCAGGGTTTCTTCCAGTTCTTCATAAAAATCATCATCTATCTCGGCGTAACCGTTTATCAGGTTATCCATCCCGCCGCTGATCTGTTCCCTGGTCTTCTGCAGTCTTTCTTTTAATTTATCAAATAAACCCATAATCCTTTTCCTTTTTGTTCATCAACCAAAAATCTCCGCGATCTGAGATCGCGGAGATCATGTATTTGATTTAACATATAATTTTCAGAACAGCCACCTCAAAAACCTTCGGTTTTTTCGGTGCATTTAATTCATCCAATACCTGAATCCGAAAAAAATGTCTCTTGTGAGCAAGCTCCCATCGTCATTTTTTTCGTATCCAGGTGCTGTTCTGAAAATTATTATCCAAGCTGTGCGGCAACCTCGGCGGCGAAGTCCTCACTCTTCTTTTCCATTCCCTCGCCTACCTCGAAGCGTACGAACTCAGTGATCACCAGATCCTTGGATACGCTCTCAAGATACTTGCCTACGTTCTGCTTTCCGTCCTCTGCCTTTACATAGACCTGATCCATGAGGCAGATCTCCTTAAGCTGCTTGGATATACGTCCCTCAACGGTACCGCTAAAGGTCTTGTTGTCAAGATAATCTGCCTTGCCCTCAAGAGCCACGCCCTTAAGAACCTCGATATCCTCCTTGGGAAGGAAGTTAAACAGATACTTGTCATTTCTCTTCTCTTCGAGAACTGCCACGCCTTCGCTGCTGAGCTTGCCGGCTGCGATAGCCTTATCCAGGACATCATTCAGCACGGGCTTGGGCAGGGAAGCGGGATCGTTGAGTGAGCTGTCGATGACGATCTCTCTTAACTTGTCATTCTCCTCCTGTGACATATCATCTCTCTTGATATACTGGGGATTCATAGCCGCAACCTGCATAGCCACGTTGTTAAGGGCTTCCTTGATCGCATCGGAATCACCACCCTTTGCAGCTACCAGAACGCCGATCTTGCCGCCGCCATGGATATATGTGGCAACACAATCGCCGGTCACCCTCTTGAAACGTCTGAAGGAAAGCTTCTCGCCGATCTGAAGAGTCTTCTCAGCCACAACTGCCTGAAGACCACCGTCAAGAAGGGTCTGAACGTCCTCTCCGTTAGCTCCGCCTGCAAGACCTGAAGCAAGTGCCTTATCGGCAACTTCCTGGACAAATGCCTGGAAAATCTCATTCTTTGCCACGAAATCAGTCTCAGAGTTAACCTCTGCCACAACCGCACTGTTTCCGTCTACCGCTACTCTTGCGATACCCTCGGCAGCGATCCTGCTTGCCTTCTTTTCCATCTTTGCAGCTCCGCTCTTCTTAAGAACTTCCACTGCAGCTTCCATATCTCCGTCTGTCTCGCCTAAAGCCTTTTTACAGTCCATCATGCCTGCGCCGGTCATCTCACGCAGTTCCTTGACCATAGCCGCTGTTATATTTGCCATGTTTTAACCTCCTGTTTTTTATTACGTTTTTCGTTTCCACTCTTTCAGGATTCTTCGGGCTGCGCCCTCAGAATGACAGTGGATCAGAAATCAGATCATGTTTTTTTCAGTTCCGATCTTTCAGGATTCTTCGGGCTGCGCCCTCAGAATGACAGTGGATCTAAAACCGGATTATGCTTCTTCCTCTGCCTGAGCTTCAGCTGCCTCAGGATCATAATTATCACCGGTCTGTCCCTGATTAGCCTCGATCACTGCGTCAGCCATCTTGGAAGTGATGAGCTTGACTGCCCTGATGGCGTCATCATTGCCGGGGATCACATAATCCAGTTCCTCGGGATCGCAGTTAGTATCGGATACTCCCACCAGAGTAATGCCCAGCTTGTGAGCCTCCTGTATGCAGATGTGCTCTTTCTTGGGATCGATGATAAAGATAAGATCGGGAACCTTCTTCATATCCTTGATACCGCCGATGTTGCGGTCAAGCTTCTCCCATTCCTTCTTAAGCTTGATAACTTCCTTTTTGGGGAGAACATCAAAGGTACCGTCGGTAGCCATGTTCTCGATCTCCTTAAGACGGCCGATCCTTGACTTGATGGTCTTGAAATTGGTGAGCATACCACCCAGCCATCTCTCATTTACATAGAACATGCCGCAACGCTCAGCCTCTTCCTTTATGGCTTCCTGAGCCTGCTTCTTTGTACCTACGAAAAGAATGGTGCCGCCCTGTGCAGCGCACTCGGAAATGGCATTGTACGCCTCATCCACCAGACCTACAGTCTGCTGCAGATCGATGATGTGGATGCCGTTTCTCTCCGCAAAAATGTAGGGTGCCATTTTAGGGTTCCATCTTCTGGTCTGATGGCCGAAATGAACACCTGCCTCCAGTAACTGTTTCATTGAAATTACGCCCATTGTTATCCTCCAATCGGTTAATCCTCCATGTGTGATAAACCTATCTGACAAGCCCGAATACAGGCTCAGCCACCGATCAAAATCCCACACATGTGTATATTTTACGGTCTATGACCGCAGTAACTAAAATAATTTATCATATCCCGGGAGAAAATGCAATAAAAATATCGCAAAAGAAAATAAGTTATGATAGAATATAGAAAAAAAGGAGGTGTATTTCTTATGCAGGATTACAAAAAGATCGATCACAAACGGAACAAGGATGTGGTACTCAGGTACATTCCGGGACATTTCATCACGCCCCACTCCCATGTTAATTATTACATGGATCTGACCGACATGAAGTCACGTCAGCGAGAAGCCAGAGCCACCGGGGAGGAGTTGGCTGAGATGTATCTGAGTTCGGATGTGATAGACACCATCCTATGCCTCAACGGCATGGAGGTCGTGGGCTCATACCTGGCCAACAAGCTGACCAAGGCCGGCATCATTTCGGCGAACGCCCATCAGACCATTTACATCACCAGTCCGGAGTATAATACCAGCGGACAGATGATGTTCCGTGAGAACACGGTCCATATGATCAAAAACAAAAAGGTGCTGATCCTCATAGATACAGCCACTACCGGAGATACATTAAAGAGCGCTATCGGTTCCGTGAATTTCTATAACGGTTCCATAGCCGGGATCTCCGCCATCTATTCCGTAGGAGAAAAGATCGACGGCATCCCCATCAGGGCCCTTTATTCCAACCGCGACCTGCCCGACTACGCCAGCTACAAGGCCGACAGCTGTCCGCTTTGCAAGAACGGGGTTCCCGTGGATGCCATCTGTAACGGTTTCGGCTATTCCACTCTTTGACGGGCATCAGTCCCCTGTCATCTGACTGTTATGATTCCGGCGATCTCCACATCGGAGGCCCCCGCCGGGATCATTTTTTTGCCCGTGGTGATACGGCGGTCGTAGCCTGCATTGCACAAAAAGCGGTCAAAGGCTGCGGCATCCGATATTATACCTGCCTCCTTGAGCTTTGAAGCCACCGTGGTGGAGGAATCCCCCGGAGTTATGGTGATATACTTATCTTCAGTGGAAATGGCACCGGGTCCGTGGACATCCTCCTTTTTCCCGGAAGAAGACGTACTGCTCTTCTTTTCGGAAGAAGATTTTTCCTTTTCGGATGAAACCTTCTCTTTCCCGGAAGAAGTACTCTTATCCTTTGCGGACGAGCTTTCCTTCACCTCTGATGAGCTCTTTTCCTTGGCTGAAGAACTCTCCTTTTTCTCAGAAGAACTCTTTTCCTTAGCCGATGAGCTCTCCTTCATCTCTGATGAACTATTTTCCTTAACCGATGAGCTTTCCTTTATCTCTGATGAGCTTTTTTCCTTAGCCGAGGAGCTCTCTTTTTTCTCAGATGAACTCTCTTTCTTAGCTGAAGAACTCTCTTTTTTCTCAGATGAACTGTCTTTCTTAACTGAGGAACTATCCTTTATCTCAGACGAGCTCTCTTCCTTACCTGAGGAACTCTCCTTCATCGCTGACGAACTGTCTTCCCCATCCGAAGAGGGTTCATCAAACAATACCTCCATAGCAGAATCCGAATCGGCCTCTTCTTTCTCCTTCGGTGAATTAGCCAGATCCAGAAGGTCATAACCGGACATTTCCCTGTCCATCATATTGAGGGATACGCTGTCATCCTCCTTTTGCGGCAGGGCATTTGACAGGACCATGGAATCCTTTTCCACCATTCCCAGATTCCTGGCCTTTTCCTTTATTTCCCGGTCTGTCAGGGACACCGGCTGTCTGTTGAGTCCCATCAGAAGTGATGCCACCACCATGCCTATCCCCAGACCTCTCATGTATGAAGACAGTCTCATTTCGCACCGCCCTTCGGGCCTTCAAAGAGATCGATCACCAGTTTGACTTCTCCCATTCCCAGTCCCAGTTCTCTGGCCACTTCCACATTTGATTTGCCCTGTCTGTGGAGCTTCAGGATCATCTCATTCTTGTTCCTGCCGGGGCTCCTGCCCTCATCCAGCGCCAGGTCTATATCATGGGCGCTCCTTGCTGCGGGAGCCTTTGCTTCTGAAGCAGGCGTTTCACTGACGGCGGCTTCATCGACCTGTCTCTTCCCTGCATCCAGTCCCGCCTTGTTCATGGCCAGTTTTTCTATGGCGCTAAGTTCTTCTCTGGCTTCCTTTGCCTTTTGAGCCACATTCACCGGCTTGTTATCCTGGACCAGCTTTATCTCCTTCACTTCCTCAAAGGTTTTTGTAAATTCGTCCGCGCCCTTAAAGGTTTCCTTCATCTGCGCCTGGACCTGCTGTGCCTCCCTGACTGTATTCTTCAGATCCACAGATCTTTCATTGAGCATATCATAAAGAAAAACCACCTCCTGATGGTTTTTTTCTATGGCATTCAAAACAGACTCCGAATATTCATTCAGAGCCATCATCTTTTCATTTGAAATTCTGTCCATGGAATTTTCGGTCTTTTCCAAAGCATATCTGGAGGCCTCATCTGCCATCTGATATATCTTTTCTCTGGCTGAAGCGATCTTTTCATCGCTCATTCGGGAGATCTCCTCCGGATCAAAGACCTGATCGATGTTTTTGGCTTTTTTGTCCGGCACAAAAAAACTGATGATAAAAATAGCCGCACCGCAGATCAGCAGCACTATTTCCATTGTAGTCATATAACTTACCTAAACGGAAAAATCAAAGCCACCTCCCCGTCTTTTGACTATGACCTTTCCCTTTGAACTATCCTCTTCCTTCTTTTTCCTGTTCTTCCCCCCGTCTCCGAAATAGCTTCCCAGTCCTCCGCCGGTATTGTCGCCCTCGGTCTCGGTACGCTGTCCCTCAGTCACTGAATGGGCCTGATGCTCGGCATTGCGGTCCACCTGTACCTGGGAATTATTCTGGTCCGTCACCGGCTTCATATCCTCATGCTGCTTGATAGCGGAAAAATCCTGTGTCCGCGATACCATCCCGTTCAATTCTATAGGCGACACTCCACCAAACATAATCCCGTCCTCCGCTGAATAGCTAAACCGTCAAAGCGCCTTCATAACGACTTCGTCCTCAACCTTGACAAACTTGCAGTAATGGTAGACCTCCCTGAGCAGGTAGG
>JAEEZH010000150.1 GCA_016288495.1 Lachnospiraceae bacterium | reverse complement strand
TTAAGTCCAGGGTGACGGTCTTTCCCTCCGGGATTACCAAAGGACCGGAATCGCCTGCTTCCAAACGGGGAATACTATTTTTCCAATTGACGTCCTTCTCCAAAATGACCGTACCGCCGTCTTCTGTGCCATCTATCAGTGTCTGCAGTTCGTCAAAGGACATGGTATCCGAATCACCCGTCACCTTCTCCGCAGAGAGCACGGTCCCTTCCGGGAATACCCCCTCCTCTGCCCCGACGGTGATCTTCACGCCGTCGACGGTCTCTGACTGCTCGAAAGCAGGATATGACGCTTCCGCTTCGATCGAAACATCTCCTCCTGCTCCTGCCACTTCCGCTTCGATCGAAACATCGCCTCCCGCTTCTGCCGGATCCGCCGCAAATGCCTCCAGCGAAACCGTGTTTACGAGCAGAGCTGCGGTAAGTCCGAATGTTACGATCCGTTTCATTGTTTGCTTCAGTCTTTTCATCTTTCTTTTTTCCCCAATTTATGATAATTTCCCGATCACCTAAGTTTCTCGATAAAACTGTTTAATCTCATCTCGTTCTCTTCCGACGGCCTGTCCTTCGGATCGAAAAATACAGCTGTACCGTAAAAATCGTCTATCTCAAGAAGACTTCTTAATTTCCCGAAGGCTTTTTCCGCCCCGGCACCGCCCTGGCAGGCAAAGGCCGATATCCTCTTGCCCTTTAGAAGTTCCCTGTTTTCAGATACAAATGTCCTTATGGGCGGTGCTACGTTCGATGCCCATACCGGAAAACCGATAATGATCTCCTCGATATCGGTGTCCAGCTCATAGGGCTTCAGCGCCGGTTTTTCCGCCATGACGGCACTTTTGCCTCCCCAGAAGTATTTGGCAAACCCTTTGTCGGCATAAGCCTTTTCAGGCACAAGCCTCACCTTGCCGGCTCCCAGAGCCTCCGCAAGCTTATCCGCAATATACTCTGTATTCCCTTCAAGAGAATAATAAACAATTACTTTTTTCATCCTTACGTACCTCTGCCCGGTTTATTCTTTAATAATGTTAAAGCTGACTCCCATGTTTATATCGCCCTTATGGTTTTCGAAACCATAAAACGCATCGACCAATTATATACCCGGAAGGCCCCTTATGACAAGTAAAACGCAGGGACGTTACCGCCCCTGCGTTCAAAAAGCTCAATATATACCGTCAGCCCTCTATGGCTATCGTTTTCTTTTCAGGCAGCTTTGGCGCCTCCTTCTTGGGAATGGTCAGCTTCAAAACCCCGTCCTCGAATTTTGCCCTGATCTCTTCCTCGGTTATGGCCTCCCCCACATAGAAGCTTCTCTGCATGGAGCCCGAATAACGCTCCTGGCGGATCATCCTGCCCTTCTTGTCCTTTTCATCCTTGTCAAGAGCCTTGGCGGCGCTTACGGAAAGATATCCGTTATCAAGGGAAAGGGTTATCTCATCCTTTTTAAACCCCGGCAGATCTATATCTACCTCGAAACCGTCATCGTGCTCATGCACATCGGTCTTCATCACATGTGCGGCATGCTTGCCGTAAAGCTTCCGGTCGATATCCGGAAATTCCATCCTCGGAAAATCCATCCAGTCATCCAACAGATTCTCTCCAAAAATACTCGGTAGTAACATAAGTCATCCCTCCTTTTACATAAAACTGTTGTTATAGGTTTCATGAGCAAGGGGAAGGAGAATTCTGATCCTGTCCGGAATCATCTCTTTTCCTTTGTTCTGACTATGTTATACTACCAATTGTTAGCACTGTCAAGAGGTGAGTGCTAATTATTTTGTGTTTTTTCTGTGAACGTCATTCCGGCACATATTTTACCAGGGTGAATACATTTTTATCCCCGCTGCGCTCGTAATAGCACTCATCCATGCTCTTTTTCACCATGAAGATCCCCAGGCCGCCGATCTGACGATCCTCGACCTTAAGGGTCACATCGGGATCAGGCTTTTTAAGCGGATCGAAAAAGGGGCCGCTGTCTTCAAATACCACCTTGAGTGCACGGGGTTCATCCAGGATCTGTGTCCTGATGACCAGATCTCCTCCCTTGTAATCATAGGCATAATGCGAAACATTAACGTAGATCTCCTCCACCGCGATGCTCATGGTCATCTCCAGCCTCATATTATCGGTCAGAGTGTTAAGACTCTCCGTCACAAAATCCTGAGCCTCGACGAGATTATCATCTATGGCATTTATCAACAGTTCCCTGGTTTTTTCGTCGATTACCGTAACCTGTCCCTTAGTCATAATGTATCCCTTTTCTTACCAAAGATCATAGTGATCACAAGAATGACCACCAGTTCCAAAAACAACACCAGATTGATCTTCGGACTGCCGAAGATCATGTCCTTATAAAAATACATTCCCGTCTGAAGCACCATCCTGATGATCACGCAGGCCAGGATACTTTCCGTCAGTCTGTAAAAACAGGCCAGGATCACAGCAGCATAACTGCAGTATATCAGGTAATGCGACAATTCCCCCAGCTCCTGTCTGACACCATCCACAGTCCAGAGGGGCAGGGAATAAATAGCGTACAAAAATCCGTTGAACACACAGGCCGGGATAAATGACATCCTGTTCCAGATACAGGGAAACATGAAACCGCTCCAGGCCACCTCGGCAAAGCCCGCATTCAAAAAAGCATAGGGAAGAGCCAGTATCCAGAATGCGGAAGTCTTTCCGGTGCTCTCTCCCGCCAGGCTTAAGACACTGACATGGGCGGCTATGAACACCACCAGAAGTAAAACGGTCCTGACCTTATAAGGTGTATACAAAACCCTCCGGGTAAAATCCGCTGCATCGGACACATCCCCCCAGACAGTCATAAACATGTACACAGCTACGGTCGGGACCAGCCGTCCTATTATCACTATCAGTTTACCGGAAAGACCGGAGTACTTCAGGATATCAAATTTGTTGCCCAGGATCATGACCTCGAAAAACATCCAGGATACAAAGAATATCGCCAGAAGCACATCGAACATATTCCTGTAGGAAGCATTGCTCTTCATCAGATGATCATCTGTCCTTTACGTCTATCACCAGTTCAAATACCTTAAACGGATCATCGGTCCCATATTCGTTAAAATATTCTTCTGTCCAGATCTCCGCATCTCTCAGATTATCCGCCTCTACATTTTTGATGCTGCTGACGAGTCTCTGCTTCAGCGCCTCTATGCCCTCCATCTCGTCAAAATGGAGCCCCTTCTTAAGTCCTGCCTCCAGCATCCGGGCCTCTTCCTCATACAGGTCTTCCTTCCAGGTCCTGACCCTGCTGTAATTCCCGTCACCGTAATCTATATAGTATTCGAATTCGTATTCTACCTTCTTCCTGACCAGAGCCAGCTCCATCAGATCCCCGATGTATTTGTGAAGGAGCATGATGGACTCTCTGCCGAAAAGGATATTGATGCTGTTCGCGGTCACAGTGCCGTCATCGTCAGAAAGGTTCACGATGAGGTACAGGTCTATGTCCATATCCTCATCCGCGTCCTCGCCCTTCACCGCCGGACGGAGCCTGAATTCCAGCACCGAATCAGCCAGGAAGATATGCTCCCTGTTCTTAAGATTCCCCTCCAGCAGGGCACCGATCTTTTCATACAGGGTCTCAAGCTCCTGGCAAAGTATGAAGTTTCCTCTTTCTTCGTAGGAAATAACCTTTGAGTCTATGGCCAGATAGACATCGCACCACTCATCATGCCAGCCGGCCACCGTACTTTTTCTGTAATTGCCTATCTGAAGATTTACATCTATTCCGTCAAGATGGAATTTCACTTTTGATCCTCCGGGATACGATTTATATTCAGTCAAATCAATATTATATCATATGGGACACTGTTCTTTCAAGGTTCATCATCCGGTGCCCCATCGTCATCAGCTTCCGGATCATCCTCCTCCGATGCTTCATCATCCTCCTCCGGTGCTTCATCATCACCGGGAATATCGTCTTCAGACAGATCAGCTTCAGAGTCCGGATCGGTCTCTGCCTCTCCCGCCGTTCCGGATGAGAAAAGGGCCCGGGCTCTCCTCTGTTTTCTCAGCCAGTACAGTGAGAATCCGAAGATCCCGACCGCGATCAGAAGCACCAGGATCAGAACGACCATATTTATGCCGGACACATACCTGATAAGGATGATGTATCCCTCCTGAGGGATCAGGGCACGCCCGTCTGCATAGCTGCCCACCGTAGTGGCATCCACAGCATCCCCCGAAGCCTCCGCTCCGTCACCTGATGCGCCGGCCACAGGATTGAAGTCCTTGTCCAGCACCAGTATCTTATTGGCAGGCAGCAGGGCGTTCAGCGCCCTGATATGAACATAGGAGTTCAGCGGCCTCTCCTGGTCCACCCTGAATCCGTATGCCCTGCTGATCATATACCTGGTACCGGGGACGATCTTCTGCTTCGCCTCGTTCAGTTTTTCCGTTTCCTCCTGGGTCACCGCAAAGGCGCTCAGCAGTGAATCAGGATAAAAATCACCCTCAAAAACAAGGAAGGATTTATTTTCCTCCCTGTCGGGCTTTGAGGCGATGGCGGGCACATAAACCCTCCGCACGGAATGGACCGTCACATTTCTCACCACCGGAGAAACCTTTTTATCCTCCCAGTAGACATATTCACCTTCATTGCCCTGCAAAACGGGATAATCCTCCCGGGGCAGGATATCGTCATATACAAAATCCTTTGACCAGATTATATTGTCTCCGTCAACAAAACGCACGGTAAAGCGTCTGAACTCCACGGGAAGTTCAAAGGTGTTGACCAGCCTGTCATAGGACAGACAGACCGCTTCTCCCTCCTTCGTGACGTCGTCTATGGCTCCGAAGCCGTTATCCACAAAAAAGTTTCCGCTGATCTCGCCCGTGGCTTTTCCTGCTATGGCACCGGAGGCTTTTACCACCGCCTGATCCATATCCATATAGGTACAGGATCTGGTATCGCTTATGTTGCATCCGCTCCCGGCTATGCCTCCCACGTAAGATGAGGCACTCACTCCGCCGAACACATAACAGCCGCTGACAGTGAGCTTTGAATAGCCTGCCACGCCTCCGGCATATTTACCGTCCCCTGCGCTTATATCCGCAAAGCTGCGGCACTTTGAGATCACGCCGTATTTGGCCCTGCCTGCGATACCGCCGGCGTAGCCGTCATCGGAATAAACATCGGCGCTGTTTTTGCACTCATGGATCAGTGCTCTCACATGATGGACGAAGCTGTCCTTTTCTTCTTCTTCATCCTCCTCATCGTCTTCCTCCTGATCGCCCTCGTTGTAGCGGTAGCGCTCAAAGATATCCACGGCGTTGTCCTTTACATCCTCTATATCCACGCAGCCTGCCACGCCGCCGGCTATGGCGTCTGCACGCACCTCACCCCTGTTCTCGCAGTAAAGGATCTTTCCGTCCGCCGCATCCATGTTTGCATCCTCGGATACATCCACATATACGGACTTGTCCTCTATCACCTTCTTTATCTCATCCCTGCCATCCTGAAGAGTGGTCCTTAAGGAGTCAAAATTTGACCTGACCCTGTCGATATCATCCGAAAATCTCTGCCAGTCGTCATGGAGCGTATCCCGGGACAGGTCCACCCTGTCGGTGATATCGTCGCTCCTGGTCCTCACATCCAGCTTCATGGCGTCCGTCCTGTATTCCATTCGGTCCATCATACTGTCGGAGATATCCCTTATGACCTGGGCATCGTCGGATATGGTACGGAGATTCTTTTTTATGCGCTTGAAAAGCTTCGGCCACTTTTCGATCACATCCGATATAGCGTCCAGCTGGTCAAAGGCGTCCCTGTACAGATATTTGATCCGCTCTATGGTCTCGGCAGCCTCCTTGTAGTTCATCAAAAGATCAGACAGCTGATCCGAAAGCCTTTCATCCTCAGAAGGCAGACCCCCTTCGGGGAGCTCTATGGGCTCGATGGCGGGGATATGTTTGATGGAATTGACCGACAGGCTGTTTCCGTCCGTATCACCGCTTTCGATAGCCTTCCTTATAGCCTCCAGCTGTTCTATCATCGCCTTGAGGGTATCGGCCATCTCCTCATACTTTCTGACCGTGGCGATAAGGGCACCGGCCCTGTCCTCATCCAGAGTGGGAATGAGCTTTTCCAGCTTCTCGGTCAGTTCTATGATCTGTTCCAGATCCTCCTTAAGCTCCTTTTCGTATTTGACTATCTTTTTCAGACGGAAGTTATAATCCATCTGATCGATCACATCTTCTATCTCATCGGCCTGAACGCTGATGCTGCGTCTGGTGGAACGCACATCCGCATCATATTCGTCCACATAGGTGCGGACCACATTTCTCAGGTCCTTTACCCTGTCGGAGATATCGGTAAAGCTGTCATAGAGATCATCGCCAAACTTTTCCCCCGAGTCCGACATATCATCCAGGGACTCATCCATTCTGTCAAATTCATCCTTGATGTCGTCAAAATAATCCCGATCCAGGCTGACTACCTTATAAGGATCCAGGAAACCGGCTATTCCGCCCACATTCCTGCGTCCCTTTACGGCCCCGCTGTTCTCACAGCCCACAGCGCAGCCGGAAAGACGGCCTGCCACGCCCCCGGTATCGGTTCCCAGCTCTTCATAACCCACGGCTCCTTCGTTTTCACAGTAGAGCAGATTTCCCTTTGAACAGCCTGCCACGCCCCCGGTCTCATTTGATCTCTCATCCGCGGCGAAGCCCGTAACCGCATTGGGTATGGATATCCTCACGGTATCTGAATCACCTGTCCCGGTGGAGTTCCTTATCCTGGAATTCGTGTTAACGCTGCCCTTGTTCACGCAGTCAGACACCAGGCCCTCATTGTAACCTACTATACCGCCGGTCTGGTATTTTCCGTCGATGGATGCCTCGTTGACACAGCTTTTGATCACGCCGCTCTTTTCGTTGTTTCCGGCGATCCCTCCCACCTGACTGCGGGCGTTGAGACTTCCGGCCGAACTGCAGCGGACGATCAGTCCCTTGTTTGTGCCGGCTACTATGCCCGAGTTTTTCTGATCGTCACCGAAGACCGCATCCGCCTCCACCCTGAGGTCATAGATCGCACCGCTTGGACCCACATATCTGAAAAGTCCGCAGTCGGAAATATCCTCATCTATCACCACGCCGCTTATGGTATGGCCCTGTCCGTCAAATACCCCGTCCAGATAGGGCACGGTGAGCTCAGGATACTCGGAAACATCTATATCTGCTCCCAGGATAAAGGTCTTGGCCAGGGAATAATTCTGGCTCCTGCATTCCTGTGCAAAAGCGTAAAAATCCTCCGTGGAATTGATATTCACCACCTGGGTGATAAAATCGATCCCTCCCTCTCCCGTGTTTGACGCCGATACCTGACACTGCATCAGGGGACACAGGCAGATGACCAGAGCCAGCAGCAGGGCTGTGTATTTATTTATGTGACTGAGCTTATTTATCACTTGCAAAGGTCCTCTTATTCCGCCAGTAGCTCTTCTGGAAAAGTCCGTCGAACATATAAAGCAGCTGGGGAAGTATAAGCATTATCAAAACTATGGATATGATCGTACCCTTGCTCAGGGTAGCACCCAGGGAAGCTATGACGCAGTTTGAAGTCATGTTTCCCACGGCCCAGGCCGCCACGGTCAGGATGGCACCCGAGGTAATGATGGTAGCCAGGGACTGGTTCAGGGTATCCCTGATGCACAGCCGTTTATCCGCTATGGTCTGCCGCAGTTCCACATACCTGCTGGTTATGACTATGGCATAGTCTATGGTGGCGCCCATCTGTATGGCGCAGACCACCAGGTAACTCAGGAAGAACATATCCTTATGCTCTATGTAGGGTATGGAAAAGTTTATCCATATGGCGCTCTGAATGGTCATTACCAGCACTATGGGAAGCGCCACGTTGTCAAAGGTAAAGAACAGGATGATCAGCACAAAGGCCGCGGTCATGATGGAGATGATCATATTGTCCTTAAGGAACGACTTTGACAGATCATAATCCGAAGTGGAATCTCCCACCACAAAGACATCGTTGTAATATTCATAAGCGATATCCCTCACCTGATCCACCAGCTTGAAGGTATCCGGTCCCTCCACAGGCCCCGACACGGTGAATATGAGCCTGTCATAAAGCTCCCCCTCCAGCTGCTGCCTGGCGTCGCTGACCGCCTTGTGCATATCCTTTATATCCTGGGACAGATCCGCGTCAAAATCAAAGGTCTCGTTTTCCTCCTCACCGTAAATGAAATCGATCATATCGATAAGGGGCACGTTAAACTCATCTATACCGTTGAGGAAGGCGCCGTATTTTTCCTCCTTCCATGCGTAGAAGCGGTACAAAAGCCGGCAGGTATCCATGTCGATATCCGCCACGTCGGAAAACTCCCTGGGGCTCAGTCTGTCCGTCAGCACATACATTTCATTATCGTCCACGGTTACATTTGCCAGTCCCATGGTGCTCTCCACCCGGTCCAGCTCCTCGAGCCTGGACAAAATAGCCGCCTCCGAAGCGTAATCCCCGGGAGGGACCAGCACGGCCATGGTATTGTTCATCTCAAAATTTTTGGAGATCTCCCTTTTTGCGGTGAGATATTCATCCATCTTTTTTGATTCCACGGAGTTCTTGTCAAAATTGTAGGTACACTGGGATGAAAGAAAAATGGCTCCGACCATGACCACAAAGAATACAGGGACCGTCACCCTCCTGGTCCCCACCACCAGATTGCCCCAGTGGTTTATGGTGGGCACGAAGCTTTTATGCATGGAATTATCGATCTGCTCCTTAAAGTTCATTATGAGCCCCGGCATAAAGCAGAATACCGACAGCATGGAAAAGATGATGGCCTTTGTAAGTACACGGCCCAGATCCGGACCTATCCCATACTGCATGAACATGAGCGCCACCATGCCTGCCACAGTGGTGAGCGAACTGGAGGATATCTCGGGTATGGCCTTTTCCAGGGCACAGATCAGCGCCTCCTCAGCCTCCTTGGTCTGATGCTCCTCCATGAATCTGTGGAACATGATTATGGCGTAGTCTATGGCCAGCGCCAGCTGAAGCACAGTTCCCACTGCATTTGAAATAAAGGAGATACTTCCGAATACGAAATTGGTACCGGCGTTGAGAAGCGCCGCCATTCCGAACACCATCATGAAGATGGGGATCTCCATATAGGTGGTGGAAGTAAAGAAAAGCACCAGGATAATAATGATAACAAGAATGACAAGGATATATTTCATATCCTCCTTAAGATTCTTCGCATCATCCTTATCCACAGTGGTATAAAAATATGTATCGTAGTCAGTCAGGGCCTCACGGACATTCGCTATGGCCTTTTGAGCCTCCTCATCATCCTCATCGGTCTCAAAGGTGATCAGAAACAGGGCGCTGACATTGTTGTACACATCGGCCAGAGCCTCCTTATCGGTGATCTCCTCCTCGTCCTTGTCCTTCTCATCGTAAAAGGAAACAGAGGATACGCCCTTTATCTGTTCTATCTGATCCGCCAGTTCACGGGCCTGTTCAAAACCGATATTCTGGATCATCACCTTGGCCGATCCGAAGGTGACAAACTGATCATCCATTATATCAAGACCCTGTCTTGTCTCCGTATCTTCAGACAGATAGTCCGTCAGCTCGTTAATCACCTTGACCTTGCTGGCGGTAAAGATGCAGACGATGCCGGTCAGTACGAATGCCACCAAAAGGAACGATCTGAATTTTACGATTATTTCAGCAACCTGTCGCAATTTATGACCCCCTACCCCCGATTGTAGGTCCTGATCAGACCACTGTGCCTATCTCCGGGCGAGTGATGAATACTCCTTGGAAAAATCAAAGGTGGCGAAATAGTCTCCCGGCTCTTCCGCCCTCCGGATGAGCTGCACCTGCCCGTCTTCCCTGAGCAGGACCTCTGCGGAACGCAGCTTTCCGTTGTAGTTATAACCCATTGAAAAACCATGGGCTCCGGCATCATGGATATTGAGATAATCTCCTTTTTCGATCACCGGAAGCTTCCTGTCCTTTGCGAACTTGTCGCAGTTTTCGCAAAGAGAGCCCACCACGTCGTAGGTCATATCACAGGGTGCGTCTTCCTTGCCCAGGACGGTGATATGATGATATGAACCGTATACCGCAGGTCTCATCAGATTTGCCGCACAGGCATCCACACCGATATACTCCTTGTAGGTATGTTTTTCATGAATGGCCTTTGTGATGAGCGCCCCGTAAGGAGCCAGCATATATCTTCCAAGCTCCGTGAAAATAGCTGCATCCTGCATGCCGGCGGGAACCATTATCTTTTCAAACTGTTCTCTCACGCCTTCCCCGATGACTTTTATATCGTTGGGCTCCTGGTCGGGTGAATAAGGCACGCCCACGCCGCCGGAAAGATTGATGAACTTTATGTCGGCTCCTGTCTTTTCCTTAAGCTCCGCGGCCAGTTCAAAAAGGATGCCGGCCAGCTTCGGATAGTAGTCGTTTGTAACTGTATTAGACACCAGGAAAGCATGAAGGCCGAAATTCTTTGCTCCCTTGGCCTTCAGTGTCCTGTAAGCCTCGATGATCTGGTCCTTCGTCATACCGTACTTGGCGTCTCCCGGGTTGTCCATGATATTGTTGCTAAGGGTTATGACACCGCCGGGATTATATCTGCAGCATATGGTCTCCGGGATATATCCCAGGGTCTTTTCCAGGAAATCCACATGGGTGATATCGTCAAGGTTGATTATCGCTCCCAGCTTGTCAGCGTATGAAAACTCTTCAGCCGGCGTCTCGTTGGACGAAAACATGATATCCTTAGGGCCGACTCCCACTGCCTCTGAGAGCATGAGCTCCGTATATGAAGAACAGTCAAAGCCGCAGCCCTCTTCCTTTAATATCTGCATGATATAGGGATTCGGCGTGGCCTTTACGGCAAAATATTCCCTGAACCCCTTATTCCAGGAAAAGGCCTCCTTCAGGGAGCGGGCGTTTTCCCTGATCCCCTTTTCATCGTAAATGTGAAAGGGCGTGGGAATGGTCTTAACTATCTCTTCGATCTTTTCTTTTGTCACAAACGGTGTTTTTTTCATAATCTCTCCTCGGTTTAAGATTTAAATTGCCGAAATAATATTGTACTACTTATCCATGAATTCTGTCAAACATCCGGGGATCCGGCCGCTGAACACCTACCTCAGATAAAGCTTCATCAGCCAGCCCACACAGAGGGTAAAGGCCGACAGCACCGGAATGACCACAAACTGTCCCAGAAGTATCCTGGCCTTAAACAGACCCTTGCCTGCCTTTCTGAAATACCCATATACGAAAAGGGAAAGATTGGATACCGACCAGACTATATAGGGATGCCAGAAGAACAGATCCGAGTTTTCCTGTCCCCTGTAGACAAAATATACTTCCAGGGTCAGTAAAGGCAGCAGTACGCAAAGAAAAGGGACGCTGTGTCCCTTTCCTCTTTTTTGCATCAGTGTATATGCCGTCAACATGATAAAGCAGTCTATGATAAGCCGATAAAAGATCATGTCAGTTGTCTGCTCCCTCATCCCTGGGTTCTTCGTCCCGTTCCGCCTCGATAGGTTTTTTCCTCAATCCGAAGAAGGATCTCTTCGTCCGCTTATCCGTCTTGTTCTTCTTTGCGATTATCAGATAGAAGGTGGGCAGCAGGATCAGCGTCAATATGGTGGATGCGATAAGTCCGCCCACGATGACCACCGCCATACCCTGCATGGACTCTGTATTCTTACCGATGCCCAAAGCCAGCGGCAGCATGGACAGGATGGTTGTCAGCGTAGTCATGAGGATGGGTCTCAGTCGGCTTCGTCCCGCCTCCACAAGAGCCAGCTCCATGCTCATATTTTCAAGATACATATTCGTGGTATCCACCATCAGGATACCGTTGTTAACCACTATACCTTCCAGCATCAGAAAGCCCATCAGCGATGTCATGGAGAAGGTGGAATTGGTTACGAACAAAAGCAGCACCGATCCGATCAGCGAGAAGGGTATACAGAACATGATCATCAGCGAATATCTCACGGATTCAAACTGCATGGTCATGACCATGAATACCAGCCACATAGCCGAAAGCATGGCGGTGATCAGGGAGGTAAACTCCTCTCTCATCATCTTGTTGTATGAGTTCTCAGCCATGAACACGTTTGCGGGCAGATTCAGCTTTGCCACTATGGCGTCGATCTCCTTCTGGGCGGCAAACTTCTTTTCGGATTCCAGCGTCACGGAAACGGAAGCTTCATACGCCTTCTGGTTACGGACGATGGTCTGGGGAGTATCGGAATATACCACCTGTGCTATATCACCCAGCACCACCTGCTCTCCGCTGGCGGAGGTAAGCTTCAGTTCCATCAGCTCATCAATGGAATCATATCTGTCAGCAGGATACTCCAGCGTCACCTTGTAATCGGTCTCGTTTATGGTGATATCCATCACATCGGTACCGGTCTGGGCGCTTCTCATGGCAGCGCCCGCCTGGGCAGGTACTATGCCGGCTCCCATGGCCTTCACCGGATCTATATGTATCTCAGCCTTTGCGGCTGAATCGGCAAAGCCCGTACTCGTGCTGATAACGCCGTCCACATTTCTCACGGCATCCTCCACCATCTCGGTAGCCTCACGGAGAAGGTTCATGTCCGTACTCTTCATAGTCACATCTTTGTCGCCGCCTCCCATGCCGGAATTCATACTGTTGCTGGCAGAGGAACATACCACCACCATATCGGGCGTATCCTTCAGGATCTCATTCCAGCGGTCCACGATGGAAGCGGTCTTTTCTTCGGTGTCTTCATAAAGATAAGCCGTCAGCGTCACCTGGGATGAAGACTCCGATGCGGAACCGTCGTAATGCTCCACTTCCTCCTGGGACTTTACAAAGTTCTCAAGCTGGTGCAAGAACACCTCTTTGTTCTCCAGGGAAAGACCGGGACGCACGTTTGCTTCCACGCTTATCATCTTTTCATCGGTGCCTGCCATCAGCTCCACATTAAGCTGGGTGGCTACCACCACAGTCAGCACGATCATGATCACGGTTATGATGATGACCAGAGCCTTTTTATTCAGGATACGGTTAAGCACATTACCGTATTTATCTGCCGTAGCTCTCACAAAACGTGAAACCGGCAGTTCTTTTTTCTCTATGGGATGATATTTTGCAAAACACAGGGGTACCAGGGTGACCGCTGCGATCAGGGAAGCCGTCAGCGAGAATATGATGGTAAAGCTAAGCGGCGCAAACATCTGTCCCGACAGTCCCTTCATCAGACCCATGGGGAGATAAACCACCACCGTGGTGAGCGTGGACGCAAAGATCGAGGTCGCCACAGTCTTTACGGCGTCATAGGCTGCCTCTTCAAAGGAAAAGCCCTGATCCCGCTTCTGGAAACACATCTCCAGCACCACTATGGAGTTATCCACCATCATACCTATACCGATGACCATACCTCCCATGGTGACCACGGAAAGGGAAAAGCCCGAGGCGTACATCAGCAGGATAGTCACAAGGAGTGACACGGGCATGGAACTTCCGACTATGAGGGAAGCCTTGAGATCCCCGAAGAAAATGAACAGCACCAGCATGGAGAGCACAACGCCCAGGACCAGGGTGGAGCCTACCGAGGAAAGTGCCGAAACGATACGGTCAGCGGCATTGTAAGTGACAACTATATCAAAATCAGGATAGATATCCTTATACTCATCTACCAGCGCTACCACGTCCCTGGCCAGCTTTACTGCATTGGATCCCTGCTGCTTTGTGACAGATAGCTCCACATTGTCCGAGCCGTCGTAGAAGCTGACGGAATCCGCTTTCTTTTTGGCATATTTCACGGTGGCCACATCAGCCAGCCTGATGGTCTTGCCTTTTCCGGTGATGATGGGTATGTTCTCCAGATCATAGATGTCCGAATAGGAAACCTGCGCGTTTACGTCAAGGGTCTGGGAACCTACGTCCACGGATCCTCCGGGAATGGAGAAATCGGCGTTGGTTATATAATTGGTGATCTTGGAAGTGTCCAGCCCGAACTGGGACATAAGCTCCGGATCCACACAGATCCTGATATAGTCCTCCTGACCTCCGGAGATCTGGGTCTGGGCTACGTTGGCAATGGACGAGATATCATTATCCATGGTATTTTCCACAAAACCCCTTACGTCTCCTCCGGTCTTTGAAGTGACCGAAAGGTTGACGGAAGGCATGGCATTGATATCCATGATGATCAGGACCGGATCGTTACAGTCATCGGGAAGATCCCTCTTTTTGGAATCTATTTCCTGCTGCAGGTCATTATAGGCTTTATCCACATCCGTTCCGTATTCAAAGCCATAGATCATGTAGCACCTGTTCTGCATGCTCTGGGACTGGACGGAATCAAGACCTTCTATGGTGGCACCCACATCCTCCAGCTCCTGGGCTACGAGACGGTCCACCTGGTCGGGAGCCGCTCCGGGATATACTACCATGGCCACGATATAGGGCATCTCCATATCGGGAGTCAGCTGCATGTTCATCTTGCTGACCGCAGCTATGGAAAAGATGATCATAGCCACAATTATTATTACGGTGGAAACCGGTTTTTTAAGACAAATTTTAGTTAACTGATGCAAATTCTATCTCCTGTTAATGAAGTAACCCTTGTGATCCGGGATCAAAAACATAAGTCAGATGCTATTCCGGAAGATAAGATCCCGCTCCGACGGTAAGCTCGCCCTCTTCTATCTTAAGAGAGCCGATATCCGCCACAGTGTCATGATCATACTGATCCAATACGCTGGAAACAGGTCCGCCCGACACATTCACCTTGAGGCCGTCGCGGAGCTTTGAAGACCAGGTGGTCACTACGCTCATATCGCTGCTGAGGCCGTCTTTTATCTCGATGCTGTCCTTATCGTAAAGTCCGGTGGTGACCAGGACCTTTCTTACGATACCGCCGTCATCCACGGCATAGACAAAGGATTCGCCGCCTGAATAATATACACAGTCAACGGGAACCGAAAGGACTTCCTCCACATGGGTGGTCCTGGTGGTAACCTTTACCGATGTACCGCTGGCCAGCTTCTTTTCGGGGTCCGTGATGGCTGCCTTCACTTCAAAAAGTCCTGATTCGGCGGGGGTGCTGCCCAGTTCCGTGACAACTCCGTCAAACATTTCTCCGTTCCTGTCCACCGAAACCTTCTGTCCCAGCTCTATCATCTTAAGGGTAGCCTCAGGAACCTCAAAAACAGCTTTTATGGTATCATCACCGGTGATCACGTAAGCTGCGTTTCCCGGTGAAGCTATGTCATGCTCATCCACATTTTTTTCCTTGATATAGCCCGAGACGGGAGCCGTGACCTGGGTATAACTCAGCTGGAGATTCGCGTTCTTTATCCCGGCCTTTGCCTGTCTCAAAGAAGCGTCGGCACTGGCAATAGTGGTGGGCGCAGTGACCGCATCATGGTACTGCAGGCTCTCCTGGGCCAGATCCACTCCTCTGACTGCCTGATTCAGATTATAGATATTGGTATCCTTCGTAAAGCCCGTGCTGGCTATGCTGGATTCAAGCTGTTTCTGTGAGCTCTCTACCGTATCGATCCCAGATTCAATAGAAGAAATGGCGCTCTTAAGGGTATTCACATTGGTTCGCAGAGTCGCCAGCTCAGACTCCGAGGCACCGGAGGATTTCGCTTCGGACAGGGCTTTCTTCGCTTTTTTGTATTTCTTTTTTGCGGATTCCTTATCGTCCTCCAGATCGTCCTTCTTTTCCTCCAGATCTCTCATCTGGGACTGTAAAAGCGAATACTGCTCGGAATACAGATCGCAGGAGGCCTGTACCTTTTCCACACCCTCCTGGGCGGTCAGCACCGAATTTACGGCGTTATCCCTGGTCATCTGCAGCGATCCCACCTGCTTATCCATACCGGCCTTGGCTACGTCATATGCGGCCTGAGCCGTTTCCGCGCTTATGCGGTATACTTCATCATCAATGGCAAACAGAAGAGCTCCCTCTGTCACGAAATCGCCCTCCTCGAAATTCGCCTGGGTGACTTCCCCCGAAAGCTTCGGGAAGACGGAGATCTCATCGGCAAACTCCAGGTTGCCTGAAAACTCACCTTCCACCTCTATATCCCCTGAGGCCGGTGATGTAACCTCCACCACCATGAGCGTCTCTTCTTCTTTTTCGGTTTCATCCTCTTTTTTCGCCGAAAGTCCCGAACATCCCGTCAATGTGGCGGCAGATGTCAAAGTCAGGGAAAGCATCAAAAAAACGGATAAAAATCTTCTTTTCATATATTTCCTTGCTCCTGTATACACGAAACAACAAAATTTTTCGACAAAGTGTCGCATTTTCGCACGACGTATATTATAATGATAACGGTTACATAATTCAATATACATTTTTGATAAAATTGTCGATTTTCATCACAAGGAGAATAGCTGTTATGCCAAGACAAAAGCAGTCCGACAGGACGGAGAAAACCCTGAAAAAGATATATGACGCCTTCTGGTCGCTGTACACCCGGAAGGAAATAAGCCGCATAACCGTGAACGCAGTCACAAAGGAAGCCGGCATACACCGGAGCACCTTTTACCTGTATTTTGACGACATTTATGATCTCCTGAAAAAAGCGGAGGAAGAGCTTTTATCCGAAATAGAAGCTCTTCCTGATACGGTTCAGCAAAACAGGGAGACCGGGCAGCTGGGTATCAACGATATGATCGTGGATTTTTACGCCCGTAATATAGAAAAGATAAACGTCCTCATGGGAGCCACCGGGGATCCTTCATTCATGTTTGAACTTAAAAAGAGGCTCATTCCCATGATGTTCTCCCAGTTTTCCGTTTCCGAGGACGATGAGGACCTGCAGATGGGTTTTGACTATATGATCACCGCCATCCTCTCCCTTCTGACCTACACCTACCAGAACGACCCTAAGGCAGATATGGAGGTCACCATGAGGAGGATCCATGTGTTCATAGCCGCCGGCATCCTGCCTCTCATCGCTGCCAGGACTCATGATCCCGTGATCCTTGAAAACCTGTCAAATCCCCGGACAAACTTTATCCAGCTCATGAAGATGCTCAAACACCCCATAAAGGACTGGCCTGCCCATTGACGCTTTCCGGTACGTCAGCGGCGTCCCTTCTTGATCAGGGGGCTGATGGGCTTGTAGATCAGCATGGTGATTATGGATACCACCGTACCCTTTATCAGGTTGAGAGGCGCCACGCAGGCGATGACAAAAGAAATGATATCGCCCTTCACCATGGGATTCACCTTTGATCCCATCTCTATGATCACATCAAGGGGCATCCCGAAAAGCTTTGAAAAGGCAGGGAGCAGATACACTGCATTAAAGGCCGTACCAAAGACCGTCATCACCAGTGTGCCGATCACGCAGCCAACAATAGCCGTTTTTTTCTTTTTATTGAAGGAATATATTATGGCAGCGGGAAGCATATAAGAACAGCCCACCGCAAAATTGGCCAGATCACCGACAAACGCCGTGGTGGTACCTTTAAAAAGGAGCTTTAACACTATCTTTAAAAACTCGGTCATCACGCCCGCCACCGGTCCGAAGGCGAAGGCGCAGATCATGACCGGTATCTCCGAGAAGTCAAATTTATAGAAGGAAGGGGCAAAGGGAAGGGGCACTTCAAAAAGCATCACTACTGCGGCCACGGCCGAAAACATGCCTATGATGGCAAGAGCCCTGGTGTTAAGTATCCGTTCCTTTGTTTCTTCTCTTTTTTTCTGGATCTTCTGTGATACGTATGCGATGGCAAAAAGTGAAATGATGGTGAGGCCAAAGCCTGCTACTGTGGGGATATTCTCCCCTGCTGTCTGAAACAGATCGTTCATGATTCTCTCCTTTCATCCGGACTGTTACCGTTGGTGCCGGAGTCACACCGGCTCTGCCATTAAGGCTCGCGGACTATACCGCCAGTGGGGAATCTCACCCCGCCCTGAAGATTATTACTTTACAAGGGGATATGCTAACGCATATCCCCGTTTTTGTCAAGAAAAAATGATCAATGATCATTTTAAAAGCGGTGCCTTCTCGCTCTCGATCATCAGATTGTTCAAAGGAAGGATACGGCCGTTCCTTACTTCAAACACCTCCCACACCGTGCCGGCATTGCCGACGGGAGCCTGATAGGAAGCCACCAGGCCGTCCTTGTCATATACCTTGACGACGGCTTCAGAGGAGGACAGCTCATAGGTCATGGGGTTACCCGAATCGATCCCCCGCCTGTCCACGACGAAATACTTAAACTGCCCCTCCTTGTCCGGCTTTATCACCATCATCTTATCCTGATCCCGCTTTTTCTTTTTCAGATCCATGCCCACGCAGCAAAGATCCGCCTTTTCATCCGCATAGGAGAAGGTGACGCAGTACTCACCCTCCGAAAGCTTCTTGGGGGATGAATAATTGGCGTTCAGCAGATAGGTGTTGGCATCATGCACTCCCTGGCCTGCCGGTGCCATATATATGACTCCGATAGGGTAATCCAGGGTACCCGGCACGATCCGTATATCATCCACGGTGGAGGGTACGTAATCACCATACTCACAGACTATGCCGTAATCATCCTCCTGATTGATCGGTACTATCATCTCAAAGAAGCCGTCCCCGTTGGTCACGAACTCACGCTCGTATTCGTGAGCCTTGGAACTGATCTTCATATGTACGTTTGACAGAACGCCGCCGAACTCGTCTCCCACATAGCCGTAAAGACGGGCAAACCCGGGCACCTTCGAAATATAGTTATAGGTGATATACGCCTTTTTGAGCATCTCATGCTCCAGCTCGTCATAGGAAGACCTGGTAAACTCATCCATCCCGTCATACTGATCCGCCTCATAAGTCACCTTTTTGTTTCCCACATCCTCGTCATCTATGACGCAGCCTGTCATCACATTATCCTTAAACGTACATTTTTTGCCGGGAAGCGAACCGTCCTTATACTCAGTCCCATACAGAGCGTCCTTGTAGGCATAGACATAGACAAGACGCCCGTCCTCAAAATAATACTCGCTCATCTCCCGGGCGTTGGCACAGTATTCGCAGGTCACGATCTTGTCTATCATAAGGGTTGAAGGATCGGTAAAGGCGCTTATGTCTATAGTGGAGCCTGCCTTGTCCGCCCTGGTGAAACGCACCTTTCTGAAGGTATCCTTGTCGGTCTTTTTATCTATCTCCTTATGAATATCCTCGGCCTTCTCATCCCCGTTCCTCTTTGCCGGCTCATACACATCTATATCATAGTTGAGCACCAGCATGTCATTGGCATGATCATGGACATACTTCCAGGATGTGTCAAAATCGTCGGCCACGCCGCTCTTCATGGTGAAACGGCCTGTAGGTTCGGGCTCTTCTCCCGGCGTCTTCGCATCCTGGACAGGGGTCGTATCCTCGGCAGGAGCTGTCTCACCGGTCTCCCCGGTGCCCTGATCCTGTGCAGGCTCCCCTGCATCTTTTGGCGCTGCGTTTTTCTTTTTACACCCTGACACTGCCAGACAGGCGCAGATGACCAGGGTAATGGTCAACAATCTTTTTTTCATAATTTTCTCCTCTTTATAAAAGATTCTTCGTCAATGCCATTCTGAGGGCTTTAGCCCGAAGGATCTTTTCTTGATCACCTAAAGCCTTGCATACTAAAAATAAATCCCGCGGCCGTTATGAGACCGCGGGTAGATCATACTCTTTAATGCTTATCCGCATTACCTGCATCATACGGTGGTATCCATGGCAGTGCCGCCGATACCCGTATACGAACCGTTAGCTCCGTAAAGCTTCTGGGCCATGGCGGTAGAGCTGTTTACTATCTGTGATGCACTGGAATCGATACTGTCCACAAACGAACCGTTCCCCGAGAACAGGGTCTTCAGGTCATTTATGTTTGACTCCTTAAGCTTATCCTTGTTCAGGGAAAGCTTTCCGTCCTCACCGATGGTAATGCCTACGGAGGAAAGCAGGTTCTTGTTTGCCGCACTCTTCTGAACCATGGAGAGCGCTCCTCTGTAGGACCCTGATGCATCGGACTTGGATCCTGCCGCATACGCTTCATTGAAGGCATCCACGAAACCCTGTACCTTTTTGGAGATATTGTCCCAGTCGTAATCCGTGGTCTCCTCGCCGTCGGAATCCTTTTTCGTCACCTTCTCGAAAAGTGATTTATTGTCCCTGAGCGCTGAGGCTGCCGCCCTCAAAGATGATGCGGATGATACTGTCCTCTTCTCTGCGGATACCTTTTCGGTCTTTTCCTCACCCTCTGCCTCTTCGGCATTCTTCTTGGAATAATATGCCTTGGTCAGCTTACCGTAACTGCCGTTTCTGATGCTGGCATAATCAGCCAAAGAAAAACCGCCGGATGTGGAAGAAGAGGAGGAAGTACTGCCAAAAATGTCCGACGACCCGAACAGCGATGATGAACCGTTCACACCTAACATAGAATTAATCGTCATAACTACCTCTTTTCTGCACATATCCGCCGGTAGGGGTGAATATGTGACGCATCCATGCCAATAAGTTTCATAAACTTAAATCCATCGGCGTCCGTGCCGAATTCTTTGATGTTATTTTACCATATCTATTTGAGGATTACAAGTGTTTTTTCGGGCTCTTAATCCGAGAGCTTCATATCTCCGGGCTTGATCCAGCCCTTCTTGTACATGATCTCGGCGAACAGATAGGTGAGCACCCCGGGCAGGATAAAATGCATGATAATGATCTCGCCCAGTATGACGCCTGCCGCGCCGCCGCCCTCTGTCATGGACTGCATCACCGCTATCTGTCCCACCAGTCCGCAGGAACCCATTCCCGAGCCCACCGGGGTGCTGGTCATTTTGAACAGACAGGAGGAAACCGGTCCCAGGATAGCCGACGAAAGGATCGAAGGTATCCAGATAAGCGGATTCTTTACTATATTGGAGATCTGGAGCATGGATGTGCCAAGCCCCTGTGCCACCAGGCCTCCGATCTTGTTTTCCTTATAGCTGGCCACGGCAAAACCCACCATGTTGCAGCAGCAGCCGATGGTAGCCGCGCCCGCTGCCAGACCCGATATACCCATGGATATGCCTATGGCCGCAGAGGATATGGGCAGCGTCAGTATGATGCCCATGAGCACCGAAACTATGATGCCTCCGATAAGAGGATGGGCGTCCACATTGAAATTCACTATGTTTCCCAGCCAGGTCATCAGCTTTGAAATGGGAGGTCCCATGATCACGCCTGCTACGGCACCGCTCAGGATGGATGCCAGCGGAGTCACCAGGATGTCAACGGGAGTTTTGCCTGCCACCAGACGTCCGACTTCTATGGCAACGATAGCTGCCACAAAAGCGCCCAAAGGCTCACCGCCCTTTCCGAAGGCATAGCTTTCGATAGCCGTGACCGTCGGAAATGCGCCTATCATTCCGCAGACTGCGGCGGATACGGTCACCAGCGGCCCCTGCTTGAATTTGGAAGCCACTCCCACTCCTATTCCTGCTCCGGTTATGGTCTTTGCCACATTGGCCACCGCCACGATATAGGCGCCGGCGTCTCCTCCTATCAGCTGTCCGATCTGTCCCAGTATGGTACCTACCAGAAGCGTGGAAAAAAGTCCCAGGGCCATGCCCGACAGACCGTCGATAAAGATCTCGTTAAGTATTTTTTTGAATTTTTCCATGATAGTCTCCTCTGATAATAAATCTTATCGCATAAAAAAACCTGTAGGATGAACTACAGGCCTTTTAACAGCTCGTAGCGGAATCGAACCGCTGTTTCCGCCGTGAGAGGGCGGCGTCTTAACCCCTTGACCAACGAGCCACACAAGCCGCTTTAAACGCGACTCGGTAAATATATCATAGTTGTTGACAAAATGCAAGCACTTTTTTCTTATTTTTTATAACGCTCAAAAATACCCCGGTTTCCGGTCACCGTGCCTACTGGACCTGAATACCGTCCGTCAGGTCCTCAAAGTCCTCCTCATCCAGGTCCTCCATACCTTCCATGAAGACCACATCGTCGGAATCAAGCTCATATGCGGAAGTATCCTCACCATTATTGGTATTCTCGAAATAGTTATCCTCCAGGGTACATTTATACTCACGCTTGAACTCGGGATTGGCCGAAAGCTCTTCAAAATCATCCACAAGGCCGATGCAATACGCCGTGATGTCGGTGATCTCCTTGGTCACTTCGTCGGGAGCTATGGAACCGTCGTCCTGATAATACCCCAGCATGATGTCGTTATTGTACATATCAAGGACGCTGCTCATAAGAGAAGCGGTATAACCGTAGGTGGCGTCGGGATAATCAAGCTCCACGGCACCGAAAAGATGAAGAAGCTCGTAAAGATATACGTCGGGTCCAGAGGTCACTTCCTCATACTCCTCATCATAGCTGTCCCTGAACACAAAGGCAGCCTCGTTAAACAGTTCCTCCTCGTCCTCATACATATGAGTCTGGTTGAAGGGATCTCCGGCTGCATTCAAAAGCACCAGATATGCTATGCCCTGGGCATTATACTTGTCCAGTATGGCCTGCTTGTCCAGATCCTTGATGGCCTTTTTCAGTTCCAGGTCATAATCCTCATATTCCAGATCCTCCACCACATCATCATAGGTATAGGTAAAATTCAGATCATCCTTGTCAAAGACGAACTCGGTCTTCTTGCCGTACTCTCCCGCCGTTTTAGAAATAAAATCAAGGGCCTTGCCGGCATTTTTCTTCATAAGCTCCAGGTCCTTTTTATCGAAGGGCTCGTCCTCGGAGTCTATAGCCACGGTCACTACTGCCGTGGTACCCTCCGTATAGACGGCGGAACCTTCACAGTTATAACCCCACTGTGCTCCGCCGCTCAAGGGACCGTAATCCGCGGTGTATTCCACGTCTTCTTCATAGAACTCCTCGTCTTCTTCCTCTTCTTCTTCGTCCCCTTCTTCGCCGTCCTGGCTTTCCTCTGTTTTCTTATGATCCTTTTTCTTTGAACCTTTCTTTTTACATCCTGTCATGGTCACGGACATGGCCAGCACCAGGGCAAGAAAGATCAGAAATACTCTTTTTTTCATAACAGTTCACTCCTTTGTAAATGAATAACTACAATAATATACAAAAAAAATCTCCGCCTTGCAAGTTATTGATATTTTACATCCAACGTAATATCATAGTTCATGCGGCATGTGGACACTATACAATAAATTTGTGTCCGGATTGTGTATTTATCTTATGCAGAGGAAAATCCGATGAATATCGTTCTACATCAGCCCGAGATACCCTCCAACACCGGCAATATCGGGCGCACCTGCAAAGCCACGGGCTCCCGTCTCCATCTCATAGAGCCTCTGGGCTTTTCCCTCAGTGAAAAGGCCCTGAAGAGAGCCGGCATGGATTACTGGGATGAGCTCGATGTAACTACCTATATCAATTACCGGGATTTCATGGACAAAAATCCGGATATAACAGGCGGCAGGTCCAGGCTGTTTTTTTGCCACCACAAAGGCGGATCAGACCCACTGTGACGTAGTCTATGGTCCCGATGACTATATCATGTTCGGAAAAGAAAGTGCCGGCATCCCCGAAGAAATCCTGGCCGGTCACAAAAAGGACTGTATCCGGATCCCCATGCTGGATGACACCCGGTCACTGAACCTGGCAAATTCCGTCTGCGTCTGCCTGTATGAAGCCCTTCGGCAGAACGGGTTTCCGGGTCTGTCCCAAAAAGGTGAACTGCATCATCTGAAATGGCTCACATGAGGTCGAACAGACTCATCTGGTTGCTCTTGGGCACATCACCCAGAAGACCCATCTCATATATCTTGTTCGCTATGGTCTCGGAAACCTTGGCCCTGTTTTTAAAATCCTCCATGCTGAGGAACTTTCCGCCTCTTGCAGCCTCTTCTATACTCTGGGCCGCCGACGCCCCCACATTGTCTATGGACAGGATGGCGGGAAGTATCCGTCCCTCCACCACCTGATATTCGGTTGCCTTGGCCCTGGACAGGTCCATGGGCATGAATTCAAAACCTCTGCAATACATCTCCCTGACCAGCCACATCACTGTGATCTGGGAATCCTCCTTGGCTGAGGTCTCTTCTTCATCCGAATCATTTTTACTGTCGTACTGCTTGATATGATAATCCAGCTCGTCCAGTCCCCTGCACATCTTTTCATAGGACATGGTATCATTCGCCCTGACGGTATAATACGCACTGTAATATATAAGCGGTCTGTTGATCTTATACCAGGCCACACGCCAGGCCATCATCACATAGGCCGCCGCATGGGCCTTGGGGAACATATACTTTATGGTCTCACCGGACTTCACATACCATTCGGGGACTCCGTGGGCGAGCATTTCCTCCTTCATCTCATTCCAGTTGTCCACCTTTCCCTTCGCCACATTTCCCTTCCTGATGGCTTCCATTATCTTAAAGGAAAGAGAAGGCTCCACTCCCTGATTGATGAGATAGATCATTATGTCGTCACGGGTGCAGATGGCGGTGGACAAAGTCGCCACTCCCTCTTTTATCAAAGTCTCGGCATTTCCCTTGTAAACGTCGGTACCATGGGCCAGTCCCGCTATACGGATAAGGTCGGTGAAGGACTGGGGATGGGTGTCGATGAGCATCTTCATGGCAAATCTGGTACCAAATTCAGGTATGCCAAGGGTACCTGTAAGGAAACCGCCTATGTCGTCCGGCGTGATCTTCAATATGCCCGGGGAGATGAACAGGCTCATCACATCCTTGTCATCCAAAGGCACATCCACCGGATCCATATCCGAATGAACGGTAAAAAACCTCATCATGGAAGGATCCATATGCCCCAGTATGTCCAGCTTCAAAAGATTATGATCAATGGAATGATAATCAAAATGGGTGGTGATCACACCCTTTTCTTCCTTGTTGGCAGGATACTGTACCGGTGAAAAAGTATATATCTTCTCCCCCTTGGGAAGCACCACTATACCTCCGGGATGCTGTCCCGTACTGTTTTTGACGCCGGAGATCCCCACTGCAGTACGCTGGATCTCGCACCAGCGCTTGGTGATATTTCTCTCCTTATAATATGCGCAGACATAACCCTCTGCCTTTTTGTCCTTGAGTGCGCTGATGGTGCCTGCCTTAAAAGTATTCTCTTTTCCGAAGAGCTCACCCGTAAAACGGTGGGCCCGGCCCTGATATTCTCCGGAAAAATTAAGATCTATATCCGGCTCCTTGTCTCCCTTAAATCCAAGGAAGGTCTCAAAAGGTATGTCAAAGCCGTCCTTTATGAGCTTTCTGCCACAGACCGGGCAATCCTTGTCCGGCATATCGCAGCCGCTCATTCCGGCGAATTTTTTCACATCCTCGGAATCGAAATCGGTATAATGGCAATTCTCGCAATAATAGTGGGCCGACAGGGAATTCACCTCGGTGATATCAGCCATAAAGGCGACAAAGGATGAACCCACGGAACCTCTCGATCCCACCACATAACCGTCGTCGTTTGATTTTTTTACCAGCTTCTGAGCGATGATGTACATCACCGCAAAGCCGTTTTTGATTATGGAATTGAGCTCCTTTTCCAGTCTGTCGGCCACAGGGGCGGGAAGCTCATCCCCATACATCCTGTGAGCCTTGGCATAACAGATATTCTTAAGGTCCTCGTCCGAATTCTCGATCACGGGAGGACATTTGTCGGGACGCACCGGCGGTATCCTGTCGATCATGTCCGCTATCATATTTGTGTTTGTGATAACTATCTCCCTGGCCTTTTCATATCCCAGATAAGAAAACTCCTCCATCATCTCATCCGTGGTATGCAGATAGAGCGGCGGCTGGAGATCCGCATCGTCAAATCCCGTTCCGGCCAGCAATATACTCCTGTATATCGCATCATCGGGATCAAGGAAATGAACGTCGCAGGTAGCGCAGACAGGCTTATTGTACAGCTCTCCCAGCTCGACTATCTTGCGGTTAAGCTCCCTTAAGCCCTCCTGATCCTTCACCTCGCCTTTCCGCACGAGGAACTCGTTATTCCCTATGGGCTGGACCTCCAGATAATCATAAAATTCGACTATCCTGGCTATCCTGTCGGGGCTTTCCTCATGCAATACGGCTCTGAACAGCTCTCCCGCCTCGCAGGCGGAGCCTATGATCAGTCCCTCCCTGTTCTTTCTGAGCAGGCTCTTGGGGATCCTGGGTCTTTTGGCATAATACTCGAGATGGGATTCGCTCACCAGCTTATACAGATTATTCCTTCCGATCTCGTTCTTGGCCAGAAGGATGATATGGTAATAGGGCTTGTGCTTTATGGCATTTATATCCATGGTCCCGAATCTTTCGTTGATGTCATCCAGATCCCTGATACCCTGTTCCGTCAGCATATCCGCATATTTAAAAAACAAGCCTGTGATGACCTCCCTCTCCTGACGGGCGGTGGGAATATCTTCATCCACATGAAGCTTCAGCTCTTTTCCGGCAGCGGACAGCTTATTGTAGCGCTTTGATACCAGATAAACGGAAAGCTCATTTATATCAAGCAAGGTGAAATCCCTATCCATCCCCAGCCTGCGGGCAGCTGCATGGATGAAGGCCTCCCCCATGGCGGATTCATAGCACACCAGCACGCCGGCACCGGCAAAAGACAAAAACTCAGGCAGCACCTGCTCTATACCGGGTGCATTCTTCACCATGAGATCATCTATCCCTGTCCGCTTGACTGCCTCATAGGAAAGGGGCTCTCCCGGATTGACAAAACTCTCAAAAGTGTCTGCCACCCTGCCTGCGGATATCTTTGCCGCACTTATCTCTATGATGTGATCGGACGCCGGTGAAAAACCGGAAGTCCTGATGGCATAAACAATATATTCATCCATCAGGCTCTGCCCAAGGCTCCCCATGACCGCCTGGGCCTCGTCATCCACCAGATATCCTTCCATGCCGTATATCAGCTTAAAGTTATCCTTCTTGCCAAGGGCATGATACGCAGGTGTGAACGCCTGGACCACGCCGTGGTCGGTTATGGCCAAAGATCCCATATCCCACAGCTTTGCCCTGGCCATTATATCCACCACATCGCTGACTGCATCCATGTCGCTCATCTTCGTATGGCAGTGAAGCTCCACCCTCTTTTGAGGTGCATTATCCATCCTGACCTGCCTGAAATCGTCGATGGCCTTTATCCCGGCAGGATAGGTGAGCACCAGCTCGTTATCATGAGAGTCAAAGGCTATCCTGCCCCTGACCTTTACGAACATGCCCTCCCTGATGGCTGCGGCCGCTTCATCAAAATATTCTATGTCGTAAAACAGCTTTACGGCGATGGAATCGGTAAAATCCGTCAGCAAAAATCTGGTCATGGCCTTTTGCTTTGAGGGGAAATCCTTTTGTTCTACCATGAATATCTTTCCCCGAAGGACCACATCGTTCATCTCCGTGTTCACTTCGTCGATGGGCAGAAGCAAAGAACGGGTCTCGCCGCGGACGGTAAGACTGTCCTCAAACTCCCTTCCGTATACCATGTCAGGCCTGGCAAAGCCTCTGAATCTGCCCTGACCCTTTCCTTTGCCGGAATACTTCTTTCCGTTTTTATCAAAGCCCTTGCCGCTCTTGTTCGTTTCCGATGTCTGTGCAGCGGTTTCAGGAGCCGACGACATGTTTTCCCCGGACCTTGAGTCATAGCGCTCCGCGATGCGGCTCGCCTGATTATGTGCTCTCATCCTGGCATCCTTAAGAGTCCCCGAAACCTCCCCCTCCACATACCTGATCCTGAAGGAGGCCGGCACGTTGCATCTGTCACAGAAAACATATTCCAGAAAATCCGTAAGCTCCTTTTCCAGATGTCTGGCCATTACGTTGTCCTTCACAGTGAGGGTAATGATCCTGCCATCCGGGTCATAATCGGACTCTGCCATATGAAAGATATGTTCCATTATGGGATTTATCTCATGGATCTCGTATTCAATACTGGACCTGTATTTTTCAAAAAGAACTCCCGGAGTATACAGCTCCGAAAGATTATAAGATTCGCACAGCCTGAACCGGACGTCTCTGTCGGGACACATACTCTGCTTAAGGTCGTCCTCGATCTTTTTGAGCGTCTTTTTAGGCACCAGATAACCGGCCTTGAAATAAACCGATATCTGCGCCTTTTCCCTTTCATTGACCACACGATATACATCTATATGCCGGATTATGGATTCGATCTCACCGACAGGTTTGTAAGCGGGAAATATCTCCGCAAAGCTTTTATTGTTTTCCATGATCACTTACCGGCAAAGCTGTCCAGTTCCGCTTTAAGAGCATCCAAAAGTTCATCCTCGGGCACCTTTTTGATTATCTCACCCTTGCGGATGACAAGGCCTTCTCCCACGCCGCCGGCTATCCCCAGGTCAGCCTCCTTCGCCTCTCCCGGCCCGTTTACAGCGCAGCCCATGACAGCCACCTTTATATCCAGATCGTACTCCTGAACCATATTTTCCACCCGGGTAGCCAGAGAGATGATGTCTATCTTTGTGCGTCCGCAGGTGGGGCAGGACACGATCTCCACGCCGCCCTTTCTGAGTCCCAGGGTACGCAGGATCAGCTTCGCAGTGTATATCTCTTCCACGGGAGCCCCTGTCAGAGAAACCCTCACCGTATCACCGATACCCTGCCCAAGGATAAGTCCCAGGCCCACGGAGGATTTTATGTTTCCGCTCCTAACCGTACCGGCCTCTGTGATCCCCACATGAAGTGGATGCAACGTCTTTTGGGCGATAAGCTCATGGGCTCTGACACACATCATCACATCCGAGGATTTGATCGAAATGACCAGGTTATCATAACCCATATCCTCGATCCTGGCACATTTCATAAGAGCGCTTTCCACAAGCCCCTGGGCGCTTACACCCTGATATTTTTCAAGAAGCTGCTTTTCCAATGAGCCTGAATTCACCCCCACCCTTATGGGTATCATACGCTCCTTTGCGCACTTTACCACCTCGGCCAGCCTTTCATCCCCGCCGATGTTACCGGGGTTGATCCTTATCTTGTCCGCGCCGTTTTCCATGGCCGCTATGGCCATACGGTGATCAAAATGTATATCCGCCACTATAGGGATGTGTATCCTTTTTTTAATCTCGGCCAAAGCCTTCGCCGCCTCAATGGTGGGAACGGTGGATCTGCTGATCTGGCAGCCCGCCTTTTCCAGTTCCAGTATCTGGCCGACTGTAGCCTCCACATCCTCCGTGGGCGTATTGGTCATGGACTGAATGGCGATATCGCTGCCGCCGCCTATGGTGACATCACCGATCTTTACCTTATGTGTAGTGGTCCTGTGATCTGACATAATCTCCTCTTCTCCTG
>JAEEZH010000149.1 GCA_016288495.1 Lachnospiraceae bacterium | reverse complement strand
TTAACTCAAAGGGCGAGATCATGCACTGCGGACGAAACGACAACCAGGTGAAGATAAGAGGCCTCAGAGTGGAGCTGGATGGTATCGAGAACACCATGAATACCTTCCCCGGAATAGAGCGCAGCGTGGTCCTGGTCCTGGGCGAGGGCGACGGTAAATACCTTGTGGGTTATTATGTGGCTAAGCATCCCGTGGATGAGGAGGCTTTGTCCGCTCATCTTAAGAAGACACTGACGGCATATATGGTTCCCTCCGTATATGTATATCTGGAAAGCCTGCCTCTTACCGTAAACGGAAAGGTAAACAAGAAGGCCCTTCCCAGACCCGAGAACAGGAAAAAGACAGGAAACGGGCAGAGTGCCACCAACGATCTTCAGAAAGAACTGGCTGCTATTTTTGCCAAAGCTCTCGGCATCGACGATATAGGTATAGATGAAGACTTCTTTGAAATGGGAGGCACATCAATGCTGGCTTCCAAGGTAGCCATGAGTGCCATGGTAAAGAACCTGCCCATAGCATATCAGGATGTATTTGCGAATCCCACCGTCCTGGCCATGGAAGAGCATGTGAGAGCCATGAGGGGTGAGGACGGGCAAAAGGCCGACGAGACGAAAAAGGAAACTGCAAAGACACCGGAGAAGCCCGTTATGGACGGGACCGTGGATTCGGTTCTGGCCTTTAACAGCCTGAAGAATATAGACGGGATAACCGGAACATCCAAGAATGAACTGGGAACAGTGCTCCTGACGGGTGCCACAGGTTTCCTGGGGATCCATGTGCTGGGCTATCTTCTGGACCATACCGGTTCGGACGTGATCTGCCTCATCAGGAAGGGCAGTGCCGAAACCTGTGAGAAGCGTATGAAGACCATGCTCATGTACTATTTTGACAAGCCTTATCTGGAAGCTTTTGAAAGCGGAAGGATAAAGACACTGGAAGGGGATATCACCGACGCGGATAAGGTTGCGGCACTTAAGGACGAGAATTTTGACATAGTCATCAACTGCGCTGCCTGCGTGAAGCATTTCTCAAATGATGATATACTGGAGCGGGTGAACGTCACCGGCGTTAAGAACCTGATCGGTCTGTGCGAGGCAGCAAAGAAGCGTCTGATACAGATATCCACGGTATCCGTGGCAGGTGAGAACGTGGACTATGCACTGCCGGCCCATACGGTGATGGATGAGACCATGCTCTACTTTGGACAGGATCTGTCAAACCAGTATGTCCATTCAAAATTCGAGGCCGAGCGGGCGATCCTCACGGCTGTCGCAAAGGGTACTCTGTCAGCTAAGATCATACGTGTGGGCAATCTCATGAGCAGACAGAGCGACGGTGAGTTTCAGATAAATTCCATCACTTCGGGCTTTATGAGATCGCTTAGGGGCTACGCCGTCATAGGAGCCTTCCCTGTATCCGATATGGCAAGACCCGTGGAATTCTCGCCTATAGATGTGGTGGCAAAGTCCATCGTACTTCTGTGCGGTACGCCTGACGAATATACCGTATTCCATGCGGTAAACGGCCACTGGATAGAAATGGGCGACCTGATCGCGGCCATGAACACCGAGGGCTTCAAGATAGATGTGGTGAGCAATGCCGACTTTGAGAAGAGGCTTAAGGAGGCACTGGCGGATGAGAAGAAGAACATGCTGGTGTCCGGTCTTATCAGCTATCTGTCTTCGGATGCGGAAAGCGTGCGCTCATATGTGGGCGAGGATCATACCTATTCCAAGAATGTGCTTTACAGGCTGGGCTTCAGATGGCCTCTCACGGACGAAAAATACCTGACCAGCGCCATAAAGTCGCTCATCACTATGGGCTTCTTCGACGAAGAGTGATATCCTGAGTATACCTTCTGTCATCCTGAGCGAAGCGAAGGATCTTTATTATCGGGAGACATGATATGAACAGACTTTCAAAAAGAATACTTGCAGTTGTTATCTCACTTACCACCATAATGTCCTCGCAGGTGTGGGCCGGCGTTGTTTATGCTGAGGACCCTGTGGCCGGGGGATGGGAGGAATCTGCGGCAGATGAAGTGGCTGTTGTGGCAGACGGATCGACTGTGGCAGATGAAGTGACGGCGATCAAGGATGGGATATCCGTCGAAGTAGAAAGAGTCTCTGACGAAGAAGAGATCATGTCCGCAGGCGGGGATGAGTCTGTCGTGGATGATCCTGTCATGGAAGTGCCTGTCGTGGAAGCAGAACTGACGGATCCAGATGCGTTGTCCGTGCCGGTAAACATTACGCAGACTGAAGCAAAGGATGATAAAAAAGCTGTGGTGGGTGGATACATAGAGATGCCCTGGGACAACGACACTCCCTCCGTAAACAGAGCCCTTAGCTACGATGACGCAATAGAGAATATCGTGGAGGAGCCCGGGGATAAAAATGGCAGGCGGGAATATGAGCCTGAGCTTGATAAGTACGTGAGTACTCCTGTATCGCTTGAGCGCAAGTATCCGGCAGAGTCAGATGCGGCGATATTTGAGTATCTTAACGAAAGCTTTCCTGCCACCAGAAGCCAGGCTCCATATGGCAGCTGCTGGGCTCATACGGCCATGTCCCTGGCTGAATTTTATATGATCAGTCATAACCTCACAGATGTGGCCGGCCCTGTGAACAATAGTGTAGATTACAGTGAACTTCAGCTGGCATATTTTTGTTATCATAATGCTCCGGACTCTCTTATCAAAGATACCGGTGATAGTGTGACCTTTAAGCCTCAGGTTGGCGAAAAAAAGTCTTTCCTTGATTTCGGAGGCAATCTTAATCTGGCTTCCCAGAGTCTCATGCGTTATCGGGGAGTGGTCAACGATGCCGGTGATGCCGCTTATTCTAATGCCGAAAATGTCATTTCGAATGGTCTTTCAAATGAATACTCATCATCATTAAACACAGCATATCTGAAAAATGAATATCAGCTGAATATAAGACAGAATCCTGAACTTGTTAAACAGGCAATAAAAGAAAACGGTATAGTCGGTGTTTCGATCTTCGCGGATGACAGTTATATGAATTTTGAAACAAATTCATATTATACCAGCAAAACTCAAAATACTAATCACGCTGTGGCATTGGTCGGCTGGGATGATGATTATCCTGCGTCGAAATTCAAATCCACCCCCGCCTCAAACGGTGCCTGGCTGGTGAGGAACAGCTGGTCCACGATCACAGAGTTTTCCTTTTATTCATATTTTTGGTTATCATATGAGGATAAAGGCCTGAAAGACACTGCTTATGTGTTTGAAATGGCTGATATGGAAAACGGTGAGGTGTTTGATAACAATTATTATTATGATTCCCAGCTTCATAATGTGGCGGTAGCTGATACTGCCAAAGCGGCGAATGTATTTACCGGCATTAAGAGTTTTGAAACACTGAAGGCTGTCCAGATAGATTCGACTCTGAATATTCCGGGAAACTATAAGATAGAGATCTATAAAAATCTTACGGATCTTTCCAACCCTGAAAGCGGTACAAAGATGAATACAGCTACGACTGAAGGCAATCTGCCTTTTTCCGGCAAATATACCATACCCCTTAATGACGGGGTTGATATTTCTGAAGGTGAGACATTTTCCATAGTTGTTTCCACTCAGTTGCCTATCGATCAGGAAAGTGACAAAATACTGGAAACACAGCTCGTCATGGATACGAACATACATGCCTGTGAGAGTTTCATATATGAGAATGCAGCCTGGAAAGATCTTGTTAATCTTACTTATGGAGGAAAATACGGAAATCTTTGTATAAGGGCACTTACGGATACAAAAGATGATTCTGCCGCACCGGATCATGTAACAAGTCTTGTCGTCGGAGCACATAACGAGCAGAGCATTTCATTGATGTGGTCTGCCGCAAGAGGCGCAGAAGGTTATGAAGTCTGGTTTAGTGATTCCGAAAACGGTACATATAGTCTGGCCGGAGCTACCCAGGCAGGTGTGAGGAGCTTTAAGCACAGTGGATTAACTGCGGCAACTACCTATTATTACAAGGTCTATCCCATGTTAAACGGCCGGAGATATGAAGCCGGAGTATCCCCTGTAATAAGTGCGGCCACCGCGATGATGATCCCTAACGTGGAGATCGTTAAAACAGGACGTTATTCCGCAAATGTGAGATGGGATGCTCTTGAAAGCTGTGACGGTTATGAGTATCGGTATGGACAAGATTACTTTACATATGAGAAACAGACCACGTCTGAAAATGAAGTGCGTTTACTTGGACTTGATCCGGGTACGGAATGCTGGATCGAAGTAAAGGCTTATACTTTAAACGGAGAAGACAAAAACTACAGCGAAGCTTCCAAAGTGACTTTTACAACAAAAAGCGGAACCGGAAGCGCTGTTACGGACTTAAGGGGAGAACCGATCTTAGTAACGGAGATGAGTACCGAATATGTCAGGCTTTTCTGGAATGCACCTGATGATGAGGCGTTTTATAGGGTGGAAGTAAGTACGGATAATGAAAACTTTACAACCGTTTATGATCTGATCAGTGATACGGATCCTCCGGTTAAGCTGACCGGACCTGAGGATGCACTATACTATTTCAGAGTTACCGCTATTTATTTCAGAGCCGGTTTTGAAATAGATCCCTTTGAAGCTCCGACCATAAGCATGTACCGGATACTTCCTGCAGTTACCTTATCCGAAGTTTATAATATGGGTGAGTCTATATATATAGAATGGGATGGAGTATCCGCAGCCAATTATTATTCGGTATACAGAAAGGAATACAGTGCCAGTGAATTTGTCCCTTTAGGGCTTGTTACCGCAGATAATACGCGGTTTATTGACGATACGGTTTTGCCGGGAAGAATTTATTCCTACAGAGTATATGGCTGCATGACCAATGAGTTGTCTGACAAACAGAGTTATTGTAAAGAGGAGGCAACGGTTACTATTTATCTTGATAAGATCACGGATCTTAAAGCGAGTGATATAACAAAGAAAAGTGCCAGGCTTTCCTGGTCGGCGATAAAAGGCGCCCAGGGATATGCGATATGCTATTTTGATGATGACGAAAGTGTTAATGATTTTGTCGAGCTTGACACTGTGGATTCAAATACGACTTCCTATACCGTTGAAGGGCTTTATCCGGACACGTATTATGAATTTGCAGTAGTAGCGTTTACGGACTGTATGGATGGTGAAGCGGATGCTCTTAGATTTACCACTTCGCCGCCTGATCCCGCCGATGCTGATCTCTTCACTGTGACGGGAACCACCGCCGTTTACGATGGCAAGGGACATGAAGTGACGGTTACCTGCTCGGAAAGCGAGATCGCCGAGGCCGGCTATGAGGTTTATTACGGCAGGATCGTCGACGGTGTAGTGCCCTCATATTCGAAGAATGAACCTGTGGATGCGGGGGTGTATCAGGTGATGGTACAGACTGCGGCATCCACCTATTATACGGCTACGGAGCTTGCCGATGACGACTGGAAGCTTACCATATCACCCAAAACCGTCGGACTTACATGGACGGACCTTTCATTTACTTATGATAAGTCATCGCATAAGCCTTCGGCCACAGCCACAGGTCTGGTGGCCGGTGATGAGTGTCTGGTGACTGTAGATGGTGAGCAAACGGAGGCGGGAGATCACACGGCTACGGCAACAAAGCTTTCAGATCCGAACTACGCCCTCCCGGCTGCGGCGACAAAGGCCTTTTCCATAGCAAAGGCTGCATCGGAGGATAAAACGGCTGAGGGTTCTGTAAAATACGGTATGTCAGGAACTGTGGGCCTGGGCGCTCTTATACCCGGATACTGTTCCATAAAGTTTGATGGTGTCATGACCCAGGATAACGATAGTATTCTGGCCTCTGCCGTTGACATCACCGATAATACTTTGAGCTTTTCCTTTAAGAATACTCCCACGGCGGCCGGAAAGAGCGCTGTGGTTACTGTTCCGGTGGATGGCGGCAGGAATTATGAGGATTATGACATCACAGTCACTCTGACTGCTCTGTCCCGTCTAAGCTTTGACTCTGTTACGGATGGAAAGGTATACAAAACCTACGGCGATGCTGATTTTACTTTGACGGCTACAGCCGACGAGGGTGATGTTACCTATACAAGCAGCGATGAAACCATAGCGACCATAGGTGCCACGGACGGAAAGGTACATATACTGAAGGCGGGAGAGGTGGCCATCACTGCAACCGCCGCTGAGACAGAGGAATATCCGGAGGAAAGTCAGGACTGCCTGCTGATCATAGAGAGGCGGTCTGTTGAGGGAGCGGCCATCACGCTGGATCATCCGGAACTGTTGTTTAACGGAAATGAACAGTCGGTAAACGTTACCGGCGTGGTTCTTGCGAATAATATGGTACTGGATGAAACAGATTATGAGGTTAGCGGTAATACAGGCGAAGGGGTGAACACCTATACCCTGACTGTAACCGGCAAGGGCAATTTTACCGGCTCTGCAAACGTAAATTGGAGTATCTGTCCGGCCCGGATGATGGTGTCTGCCTCCGATGTGAAAGTGAAATACAACGGATACGGTCACGGCATAGCAGTGAATGTTTCGGAGCCTGCAGGAGGATATACCATAAGCTACGGCCTGTCTGAAGATAACATTGGCAGCAGTGAGTCTCCTCTCATTACGGATGCGGGTTCACTCAGGATCTATTATAAGGTGTCTGCCGAAAACTATGCTGAAACAAAGGGCTCTGCTGTGGTGACCGTGGATAAGGCTGATGCCTTTGTGGTCGCTCCTTCCGCGAACACCGCTGTTTATAACGGTCAGACCCGGTTGTTGATCACACAGGGTCATTCGGATGACGGGACCATAGAATACAGCACGGACAACAGCACCTGGAACCGGATAGTGCCCGCAGCTAAAAATGCAGGCGCTTATGATGTCTGGTGGAGGCTTACGGGAAATAAGAACCATAATGATATAGCAGCAGTAAAGCTGACGGGCAAAATAGAACAGGAGAAGCTTACCGTCACCCCTGAACAAAACAAGTCAAAGGTCTATGGTGACAGTGATCCGGGACTGGCTTATACGGTTACCGGCTTCGTTGGTGACGATACAGCTTCGGTGATAAAGGGGGCTCTCGGCCGGACTGCCGGTGAAAATGTGGGTGAATATGAGATACTTCCCGGCACCCTGTCTGCGGATAATTACCGCATAGAAGTTTCTTCCGGGGTTAAGTTCACAGTCAGACAAAGACCTGTGACTGTCAAGGCTGATGACAAGACCAAGAAGGAGGGTGAAGCGGAACCCGGATTTACTGCCACGGTTTCCGGACTTAAGGAGGGAGATTCAGATAAGCTGATCAGATATTCCTTTGTCCGTGAAGCGGGAGAGAGTGCAGGGACTTATGCCATCAACGTGTCAGGTGATAAGGATCAGGGCAACTATACGGTGACATATGAGCCCGGTGTCCTGACCATAACCGAAGACAGGAAGGATGATCCTTCCTCCGGCAGCGGTTCTTCAAGCTCCGATAAGGACAGCACATCTTCGGATCCCGGCAGGGACAGTACGACCTCAAGCTCTGATAAGGATGAGGGTTCTTCAAGCTCCGAAAAGGATACGGGATCGTCAAGTTCCGAAAAGGATGCCGGTTCATCAAGTTCAGGTAAGGATCCCGGTTCATCCTCATCCGAAAAGAAGGAGGAGGTTACTGTTACCACGGAATCGGTGGATGGAACAGAGGTCAAAACAGCCGTATTTAACAATGACGTGGCCGTAAAGCAGAAGATAGACGCATCCTCTTATCTGGGGATCCATAAAAAATATGTGGTTTCTCCGAAGGGGGCTGCAAAGGTGGACAAAAAGACCAGGACCATCACTCTGAAAAAGCCCGGGGATATCACCATCACCGCTTATGATAAAGACGGAAAGATCTGGGTGATGAAGGAAGTGATAAAACTGAAGGCAGACCTGTCTGTGGTAAAGGTGAAGACTGTCAATGCCACCGCCGGCGGCGAGGCCATCGACGGTGCTTCCAATATAGAAGATTCGGTTCTTGTTCCCGATAAATGGGAGAGTTCAAAGCCGTCAGTCGCTTCGGTGGATGAAAAGACGGGCTTTATAACGCCGCTTGCAAAGGGCAAAGCCACCATTACCGCATATTACGGAAGCGGAAAGAACGCGGCTAAAGTGAAATTCAAGGTGAAGGTAGTAGAGTGACCGAGAAGGATATGAAAGATCCTTCGGCTAAAGCCTCAGGATGACAGTTGGTGTAGTTATTCTGAATGTAGTATACCTGCTGTCATTCTGAGGAACAAAGTGACGAAGAATCTTGAAAGAGGATATGAAAGATCCTTCGGCTAAAGCCTCAGGATGACAGTTGGTGTAGTTATTCTGAATGTAGTATACCTGCTGTCATTCTGAGGAACGAAGTGACGAAGAATCTTGAAAGAGGAATGAGTCATGACGCTGAAAGATTTAAAGATAGGTGATCCCGCAGTGATATCGGCTGTGGGCGGCGAGGGCGCTCTGCGGCAGCACTTACTGGATATGGGGATCATCCCGGGGACGAAGGTCAGCATCGTAAAATATGCTCCCATGGGGGACCCTATGGAGATCAACCTTCGGGGTTATGAGCTGACCCTCCGGCTGGCGGATGCCGCCAGGATAGAGGTGGAGAGTGTGACGGATGGTGCACCTCAAAAGAAGAACCGCACCGGGAAAAAGAAGGAGCATCCGGGCTTAGGTGAAGGTGGTAAATTTCATCCAAAGAGCAGCAGCAAGCCTTTGCCTGAGGGGGAGCTTCTGACCTTTGCCCTGGTGGGCAATCAGAACAGCGGCAAAACCACACTTTTTAATCAGCTGACAGGCTCAAAACAGCATGTGGGCAATTTCCCCGGAGTGACGGTGGACAGAAAGGACGGTCCCATCCTGGGACGTTCAAACACATCCATTACTGATCTGCCGGGCATATATTCCATGTCACCCTATTCCAGTGAGGAACTGGTATCCCGTGATTTTGTCCTAAACGAAAAGCCGAAGGGTATCATCAACATAGTGGATTCCACAAATATAGAGCGGAATCTGTACCTTACCATGCAGCTTTTGGAAATGGGGATCCCTGTGGTGGTGGCGCTGAATATGATGGATGAGATGACGGGAAACGGCGGCTCCGTGGATGTGAACGCCATGGAAGAGCTGCTGGGGGTTCCGGTGGTACCCATATCCGCAGCCAAAAATCATGGTGTTACCGAGCTGGTGGAGCATGCGGTCCATGTGGCAAAATACCGGGAAAAACCTGCACGTCAGGATTTTTGTGATGAGAATGACCACGGCGGCGCCGTGCACCGCTGCCTCCATGCGGTGATCCATCTGACGGAGGATCATGCAAAAGCGGCAGGCCTGCCTGTACGCTTTGCCGCAAGCAAGGTCATAGAAGGCGATGAACTGATAATAAACCGTCTGCAGCTGGATGATAATGAGCGTGAGATGCTGGAACATATCACACTGCAGATGGAGAAAGAGCGGGGGCTTGACCGGAGCGCAGCCATAGCGGATATGCGTTTTTCCTTTATCATGAAGGTCTGTGATGAGTGTGTCACAAAGCCTCATGAGAGCAGGGAGCATATAAGAAGCCGTAAGATAGACCGCCTGCTAACGGGAAAATATACAGCTATCCCTGTCTTTATCATAGTGATGGGTCTGGTGTTCTTTCTGACCTTCAACGTGATCGGCGCTTTTCTCCAGGATATTCTGGCCGGAGGGATCGACGCCGTCACAAAAACGTTGGATAATGCCATGACTGCAGGCGGCGTTAATGAGGCGCTTCACAGCCTGGTGATCAGCGGTATATTTGAAGGCGTGGGAAGCGTGCTGAGCTTTCTGCCCATAATCGTGACCATGTTCTTTTTCCTTTCCATCCTGGAGGACAGCGGTTATATCGCCCGGGTGGCCTTTGTGATGGATAAGCTCCTTCGAAAGCTGGGGTTATCCGGACGGAGCATGGTGCCCCTTCTTATCGGCTTTGGCTGTACCGTGCCCGCGGTGATGTCTACCCGTACCCTTCCCAGTGAGCGTGACCGTAAGATGACCATCCTGCTCACACCTTTCATGAGCTGTACCGCTAAACTTCCCATTTACGCTTTTTTTGTGGATTCGTTTTTCTCAGGTTATAAGGCGCTTATCATGATCGGCCTGTATCTGTTCGGGATAGTCTGGGGGATAATCATAGCGTTTGTCTATAAAAAGTTTTTCTTCAGGGGTGAGGCAGTGCCCTTTGTCATGGAGCTGCCCAACTATCGTATGCCGACCCTCAGGAATACCCTGCAGCTTTTATGGGAAAAGTCAAAGGATTTTCTTCAGAGGGCTTTTTCCGTCATTCTGATAGCTACCATCGTGGTATGGTTTTTCAAGAGC
>JAEEZH010000148.1 GCA_016288495.1 Lachnospiraceae bacterium | reverse complement strand
GCATGAGCAACACCCATACCAAAATCATAGCCTTTATCAGGTTTTTCAGTATTCTATCCATCCATTTCTCCATATAGAAAAGCAGGAAGCTGTCTTTCATTCTCAAAGTGAAACTTTTACAGAAACCATCAGTTTCAAAATGACAATTTAAAAATCCTCATCCTCCATGTGCTCTCTCATCTCGTACTCGGTATCCTCGTCGATGAGCTGGACCATCAGTTTGGCGTATAAGGGATCGAACTGGGTGCCGGCACATTTTTCGCATTCCTCACGGACTTTTGGCTGCGGAAGAGGCTCACGATAGCTTCGTTTTGAAGTCATTGCGTCATACGCGTCCGCAACCGCGATTATCCTGGCAAATTCGGGGATATCTTCTCCCTTTAGCCCCTCGGGATAGCCCTTCCCGTCATATCGTTCATGATGATATCTCGCACCCAGGCTCAGGAACGGATACTCCTTTACACTCTTGAGTATATTCGCGCCTGTCACAGGATGCTGCTTGACGATATCATATTCCTCATCAGTCAGTTTCCCCACTTTGTTTATTATGGATACAGGGACACCTATCTTCCCCACATCGTGAAGGAGACCGGCAAAATATATCTCATTACATTCCTTACTGGTCTTATTGTTCAGCTCAGCAAGCTTCATGGAATACATCGCAACCCTGGAGGAATGGCCATGGGTATATTTATCCTTGGCATCTATGGCATTTACAAGGGTAGCCACGGACTGCTCAAAAAGGCGCCTCAGCTTATTCTTTTCGTTTTCGATCTTTTTATGGCTGTTATAGATTATCACCACGATAAAAATGGTGGCTATGGAAGAAAACAGACCCGGCAGACTGCCATATGTGTGTTTTATAAATATACCGCTGATATATCCCGGGAACTGGAGCGAAAGCAATATGAACGAAACAACGACACCGACTTTTTTGTAATAAAGGACCAGCATCACTACGCAGATGTTGGCCAGGGCTGAAAAAACGCCGGTAAAACCGGATAAGGGCAGAGTATCCCCGAATATCAAGATCATTTCATCAGAACGGGACGATACCACGACCATACCGAATAAAACAAGATATAAAATTACAAATACCATCATTTCCCACTGGTTCGGTTTCATATGATCCGAAAAGCCAAGCGGGTCCGCATTTATATTGTTTTTCATTTTCTTACTCTCTACTGCAGCTGGGATAAGGGTACTGTCACTTCGCCCTCGATATTTCCGTTCACTTTTATCAGTACCTTATCATTTCCCACCATCGTTATGGTATAGTTCTTTTTATTCAGTGTCAAAGGCTTAGCCAGTCCGGGGAGCTTATACAGCAATTTTCCCTTAATGACGCCGTTTTCTACCTTTACAGGTTTTTTCACCGTAAAGTTTTCCGCTACCGCAACGGCCGGAGAGATCTTATAGAAAAACTTCATCTGTCCGAAGACCTTTTTCTCATCCTTACTGTATCCTTTACCCAGAGTCACCTTGATCTCGGGAGTTTTGTTGGAAAGAACATCGGAATTATTCTTGAATTTCAGTTTATATGTGCCGGGATCCAGAACCTTTCCATCCTTTGTGATGTTAAAGTCCAGGTCAGCCACCTGCTTGGAGTTTTCCTTCATTCCCTTAGCTACATGTTTTTTTCCGTCATAGACCTTTTCCTTAGTCCATTTAAGATCATAATTTGAACCGCCTATAGCGAACTTTTTCTCTTCAAGCTGCTTCTGAGAAGAACTGCTGTCCGTCATATCCTTATCGGACGATGAAGAGGCTTCTGAATCGGATGAACTCTTGTCCTTTCCGGAATCGGATGACGAATCATCCTTACGTGGATCCGAGGAACTGCCATCTTTCCCCGAGTCGGACGAGCTGCCGGGCCTGCTTGAGTCTGAGGAACTACTGGTTCTGCTCGAATCAGAAGAACTGCCGGGTCTGCTCGAGTCCGATGAACTGCTGGTTCGGCCTGAGTCCGACGAGCTACTGGTCCGGCCTGAGTCCGAGGAACTGCCGGTCAATGAGCTGCTGGACCCTCCCGAGCCATGACCGTTCATATCAGGGTATCCTACTCCGCCGTCTTTTTTCAGATAAGCAACATTGCCATCCCCATCACGATAAAGCGGCACATCATCCCATGAGTCATATGACTCAGCCAGATCAGCCAAAGCACTTTGTGCCAGACAGGGCACCAGATTTTCATGAAGCTCAGTAGTGGTTATATCACTGCGCTGATCGCAGCATTCTCTCGGAAGATAATGCGTTACACCGTCTATGTTATATATAGATATAAAAGATAGATATTCAGATGTAGGGGATTCAATATAAGGGATACATTTCCCGGGAGTATCGTGTTTAACTACAACAAATTCTTCCCCCACCTTTGCCCCGGACGAATTCAATACAGCCAATTTTATCAAATCATAGCCAAGAGTGGTCATATATCTGGGCTGAGCTACATAATCCGCATAAGCATCCAGGGTATGCACTCCATCCAGATAGCAAAGATTTATTTTCTTATTCGTTACTGTAGATTCAGACACATTGGGTGATGTACCCAGCTGGTAATACATCATTCCGTCTTCAAACAAAGCGCTGTAGATATATCCCTCTGTATGGGATATGATAGAATCGTTTATTTTTGTCAGATCCGTCTTATCAAGGAAAAATACACAATCAGGTAGCGTTATCAGAATAAAATCGCCTATAAGACCTATGCTGGAATAAACACTCGTATAATAGCCTGCCCCATTCCATACATCCCACAAAACACCAAATTCATCAGAATCCGTCGCTACACCTGTCACAAGATCATATGAATGAACCGTCACTTTATTTTCATAATCAGACCCGTCCCATTCAGCGGTATAATAATATAACTTATTTCCCTCCATGGGGATGTGACACGTCATATCTTCCCAGAAATAATCGTCGAACTCATCACCGGTGACAAAGGCATATGCATTATTACCATAGCTATCCACCCAGTCTGTGGCCTGCCCGTGCCTGCCTTCCGGACCGGAGGACTCTGCAAAAGCATCTTTGCTCTTAAGGAAATTTACATACCTGCAGAAATACTGATAACACCCCGTCGGGTCATCCCAGGTGCAGTCCACAAAATACTTTTTGCCTCCATAGGTCAGCACATTCCAGGCATGATTGATCCCCTTGCTGGATACTATATCACAATTAAAATCCGGATCGATCCTGTTGATCAGATACTCAAAAGCCAGACTGTAGCCCTGACACACACACTCACCTTCCACCAGCGCATTGTATGCATCAAACTTACTGTATGGCTGCTGACGTTCATACTGAATATGAGTCACCAGATAATCATGAATATAAAGTATCTTTTGAAGATCTGTCCAGGAAGGATCGATACCATCCATGATCTCGTCTGCCTTGTCGTAGAACACATCCAGGTCATCGGGGTCAAAACCATCCACTACGTACATCACCAATCTGCTGACACAGTCTACTCCGTTAATTTTCTTAGTATAATATGAACATTGTGAATTAATAAAGAAGCCCTGTGGGTTTCTGTTTATCGCTCCATGCCAAAATGTTTTAAAATTAGCATCCGGAATGGCATAGGCTTCCAGATCCACTACAATAGTGGTGCTTTCCCTGTCCCACTCATCGATGGCCTTGCCCACTTTCTTAATAGCATCTTCATAAGAAGCCGCATCGGTTCCTAGGACTTCCTCATCGCTATCATTATTCGATGCGCCCTGTAAAAGGCCGCCAGCCTGCAGTATGCCCTCAGATCCATCAAAAACAAAATACCCGTCATCTGCCGGATCACCGCCTTTAACAGGATCAGTTACCGAATGACTGTCATCGCCTGACGGGTTCTCCGTAGCCGGAACCGTCAGCAGCGATCCCACACACAGAAACGCAGATAAAGCAACAGCTGTCAGACATCTCAACTTACTTTTCTTAAACATATCTAATCTCTCCCCACTGCCTTTCTAAGCCCTTGCTTCAAAAGCTCATACCTTTCCTTTTTTTCCGTCTTTACAAAATGAACCTCACGGCTCTGAACAGGATCGTCCTCACTGTAAATCAGTTTCTCATCGCCAAACTGTTCACTGGTCAGATCAAAAACACTGTCTCCCACCACGTTATAGCAGTGAAAATTTCCGTCTTCCCTCGGGATCCCCCGTACGATCCCGCCAAAAATATCCTGTACCAGGAATGCGGTTATGGAGCACTGTCCCCAGGTCCTGTTATCCATACTCCAACTGTCTCTCATCCTTGGAGCACAGGTCCTTGCACACCATATTTCAGCCAGCAGGTCATACAGTTCCCGCGGACTTTTTATCATCATATATTCATCCGAAACCGGGACAGCATCTGCCGTTTCCCAGCCGTAAAATCCATATTCATTCATGCTCAATACCACATGACCGTACCCTTTTCAGGCACTATGCCCTTGTTTAATTCATCACGCTGCATACCTTCTTAGCAAGTCATAGTCTATATGCGCCGCCTCATAGATTCATGATGAAATCCTCGGCGTCCTTGATATACTCATCGCACTTTTTCAGGGTCTGGTGTTCCACCATGATGCGGATGAGAGGCTCGGTGCCTGATTTGCGAAGCAAAAGTCTGCCCACGCCGTCCAGTTCCTTGTTGATCCTGTCGATATAGTCCAGGACCTCCTTCTTTTCCATGATCTCATCCTTATTTGCCACCGTTATGTTCTTAAGCTTCTGGGGCAGTATGTTGAGGCCGTTGGTCAGATTGGAGAATACCGTCTTTTTGTCCACGCAGATCTGGGTCATCATAATGGCGGTCAGGATACCGTCTCCCGTACATGCATAGCGGTTAAAAATGATATGTCCCGACTGCTCGCCGCCCACCGAATAATCATGCTCCTTTATCTGGGCAGATACATATTTGTCTCCCACATCCGTAGTGACAGTCTTGATACCTTTATCCTTTAACGCAAGGAAAAGTCCCAGATTGGACATCACGGTGACAACTGCGGTATCATCCACCAGCTGTCCCTTTTCCTTGAGATAATTGGAGGCGGTATAGATGATCCCGTCGCCATCCACTATATTGCCCCGCTCGTCCACGCACAGACATCTGTCGGCATCACCGTCAAAGGCAAAGCCCATATCCAGGTTATTGTCTGTCACAAACTGACGGAACTTCTCCATATGGGTGGAGCCGCAGTCCTTGTTGATATTGAAGCCATCCGGCTCATTACCGCATACATAGGTGTCCGCACCCAGCATGTCGAACACAGTCTTGGCCAGTGTCGAGGCGCAGCCGTTCGCGCAGTCCAGTCCGATACGGTAGCCCCTGAAGGAATGCTTGGGTATGGAAGAAAGATAACTGATATATTTGTTCCTGCCCATGAGATAATCCTGACAGCGGCCTATACCCTCCGAAGGAGCAGCCTCTATGGATATCTCCCCGTCTATATACTGTTCGGCCATAGCCAGGACTTCCTCGTCCATCTTATAGCCGTCCTTGTCTATTATCTTGATCCCGTTGTCATGATAAGGGTTATGGCTGGCGGTGATCATGATGCCGAAATTAAATTTCTCGGTCTTGGTGATATAAGAAACCGACGGGGTGGATGTGACATGCATGAGATATGCATCACAGCCGGAACTGGTCAGGCCTGCGGCAAGGGCATATTCAAACATATAGGATGAGCGTCTGGTGTCCTTGCCTATGACGCATTTAGGGTTCTTATTACCCGAATGAGCGCCAAAATACCAGCCCAGGAACTGCCCGATCTTAAGGGCATGTTCCACACACAGATTCTCATTTGCACGGCCTCTGAAGCCGTCGGTTCCGAAATATTTCATGGTTATATTTACTCCTTTTATAAGATCCTTCGCTTCGCTCAGGATGACATTCAATGTGATTTCAGGATGACATTCAATGCAGCTGTATCTATTACAGCGTCGCATCAAAAGCATCTATGAATTTAGTCAGTACATCAACGGTGCCGTCTATTCCCAGCCTTGATGAATTAATGCACAAGTCATAGGTGGATGCGTGTCCCCACTTGGCAGTGGAATAATAGTTGTAGTAGGAGGAACGCTCCTTATCCGTCCGGGCTATCCGCTCCTTTGCCTTGCCCTCGGGGATATCAAACTTTTCACAGATCCGCTTAACCCTGCATTCCATATCCGCATCGATAAATATCCTCAGCAGATTCTTTCGCTCTGCCAGAGCATAATCGGCGCACCTGCCCACGATGATGCAGGGGCCTTCCTCGGCCAGCTGTTTGATGGCGTCAAACTGGGCGATAAACACCTTATGGGATATGGGCATATCCACATACGCCCCGGTATGATTACCGAAAGAATACGCATCCATTACCAGATTATACAGAAAGCTGCTGGTGGGACGCTCGTCATGATGCTCAAGGATCTCCTCGCATAAGCCGGAATCCTTGGCGGCCCTGGAGATGATCTCCCGGTCATAGCACTTGATCCCGTAATGATCAGCAAGCTTCTCCCCGATCTCATGTCCTCCGGTTCCGAATCTTCGACCTATCGTGATGACTGTTTTCATGCAATACCTCCCAATTATAAGATTCTTCCTGTTGCTTCGCAACCCCTCGCCGGGGCGGCATCACATCACTTCGTAATGTGATATGCGTCGCTTCGCTCAGAATGACAGCAGGTAAACTACATTCAAAATGACTACACCGAATGTCATCCTGAGGCTTTAGCCGAAGGATCTTTTTCATAGATCACTTTACGCTATCATAAGATCCTTCTATCAGACAACAATTTCTACTTCAGTTCCTCCGGATCCACAGTCTTACCATCCTTCCAGATCCTCTCCAGATCATAAAACAGACGGTTTTCCTTATCAAAAACATGTATGATCACGTCGGAATAATCCATGAGTATCCAGCTGGAGCTCTTATTACCCTCCATCTGCTTCATGTTTGCTCCGGCTTTGTGCATTTTCTCTTCCACATTATCGGTCATAGCCTGAACCTGATTAGGCGAAGAAGCGGTGGCTATCACGAAATAATCAGCCATTACAGACACGCTGCTTATATCTATGACCTTGATATCCTCTCCTTTTTTCTCATCAAGGGCCCTGTAGGCGATCAGCATTTTTTCTTTTGAATCCATAAACACTCCTATGTCAAAGTTTTGTAATGTTCCAGCACCGGATAGATCCGCTCATCTATGGTCTCCCCGGATCCTTCCAGATAACTGAGGGTATTCTCTATAACGGTCAGCATACACTTTTTGATATCAGTAAAGGCCAGGGCTCTGATCTGCGGCAGATTGGGGGCTTTATCCCGTCCCGGCTCCATGTAATCGGCGATAAAGACTATCTCCTCCAGAAGGCTCATCCCGACCCTGCCTGCGGTATGATTGGTAATGGCGTTCAGGATATCCTCATCCCTTATGTCAAAATCATGTTCCGCTATCTTTGCGCCCACGGCCCCGTGCAGCATGTCCGGGTTCTTTTTGTCAAAATCGGTTATCTTAAGCTTATATTTCCCGGCGGCCTTTAACAGCTCCTTATCCGAAAGATGCTTGGCCACATCGTGAAGGAGTCCTGCCGTATAGGCCTTATCCATATCCGCGCCGTGTGTCATGGCCAGGCACGCCGCCGTATGGGCGACTCCCAGGGTATGTCTGAACCTGCCCTTTTTAAGGCGTCCCGCCACCCGGCTTTCCATTTCCTCAAAATATTTGTTTCTGTCACTCATAAATACATCTTGTTTTCCCTGATATATTCGGCCACTCTCAAAGGCACCAGGTGGTAAAGGTCAAGGCCGTCTTTTACTCTGTTTCTGATCATGGTGGAGGATATATCCATCACCGGCACATCCAGCAGTTTTATGTCCGCCCGGTATTCTTTTTGCAAAAATTCAAGCTGCGCTGTGACCTCAGGGGAAGTCTTTTCATGTTCCCTCATAATGGTCAGGATCCGGCAGCCTTCAAAGATCACCTCCGGCTCCTTCCACCTGTGCATGCTTAAAAGAGTGTCATCTCCTATTATATAACAAAGAAGGCACTCTTTTCCATACTCTTTTGAAAGTTCTCTTATGGTATCGCAGGTATATGAATTGCCCCCCCGCCTGATCTCCAGATCATCGGCGATGAGGCGCTCCTCGTCCTCAAGAGCCAGCTTGAGCATCTCAAGGCGCACGACAGCGTCGCTCACTCCCATACCTGCTTTCAGATATGATACACAGCTCGGTATCATCAAGACAAGATCAAGGCCGCATTCTTCCATTGCGCCCTTTGCCATACCGATATGTCCGTTATGTACGGGATCAAAAGTCCCGCCTAAGATTCCTATCTTTTTCATTTCGGCAGCGGATATTTCGTATCCTTGGGATCCGGCTTGAACAAAACTATCTTGCGGCCTATCACCTGGACCAGGGTGGACCTGGTGCGCTGGGCGATGGTCTCGGCCACTTCCTTCGGATCCTCAAAACAGTTCTTGAGCACGGAGATCTTGATCAGTTCCCGTGCCTTTAAGGCATCCTCAAGGGAGGCGGTCAGTTCCGGCGTAATGGAATTTTTACCCACATGGAAGGTGGCTTCCATGGTCATCGCCTTGCTTTTGAGATAGGCGCGTTGTTTCGATGTAAGATTCATATTTTATTCTCCAAATTTCAGTTAAATAATATGCCCGGTCTGTCAAGATTCTTCGCTGCGCTCAGAATGACATAGATAAGTACTCAGAATGACAAAAGGTGGGTGCTATCACTTAAAATACTCAAACTCAAGGTTATACATCCTGCAGGTGTCGCCTTCTTCGATCCCCAGCCCCTCCAGCTGCTCCAGGATCCCATTGTCCTTTAAGAATCTCTGGAAGAAAGCAAATCCCTTCTCAGACTCCAGATTGGTATAGCCCAGCATCTTCTCGATCCTGGGTCCCTCGATGACAAAGACCTCATCCTCCTCGTCATAGCTGACGGTGAAAGGCTCGCTCATAAGGCCTGCCTCGTAGGGATCAAACTCGCTCTCAAAGCTGATCTTCTCCTTAGGCAGCTCATCCAGTATCTTCTTTATCCCCAGCATGAGTTCATCTATGCCTTCACCGGTAACAGCCGAGACGGGATAGACCTTAACCTTGTCATCCTCAAACTGAGCCTTCAACCTGCCTATGGGATCTTCCACGCCGCTGCCCTCATATATGGCATCCGCCTTGTTGGCGGCGATCAGCCAGGGCTTTTCCAAAAGCTTTTTGTCATATTTCTCAAGCTCAGCACATATGGCTCTGATATCCTCCACGGGATCCCGTCCCTCAACGGAAGCGGCATCCACCACATGAACCAGGACTCTCGTTCTTTCAATATGCCGTAAAAACTCATGTCCCAGTCCCACGCCTTCGGATGCACCGTCGATAAGCCCGGGAATGTCCGCGATGACAAAACCGCCGCCGTCCATATCCACCACTCCCAGATTAGGGCTCAGGGTGGTGAAATGATAATTCGCTATCTTGGGTTTTGCGTTGGTCACCCGGGACAAAAAGGTGGATTTACCCACATTTGGATAGCCCACCAGACCTACGTCCGCTATGACCATAAGTTCCAGCAGGACTTCCAGTTCTATGGCGTCCTGACCGGGCTGGGCATATTTGGGCGCCTGCATCCTGGAGGTGGCGTAGTGCTGGTTCCCCTTTCCTCCAAGGCCGCCCTTAAGGACCACCATCCTTCTGTTCTCGCCGGACATATCCGCTATGACCTTGCCCGAGGCAAAGTCCTTTATCACGGTACCCTCAGGTACCTTTATCACTATGTCTTCACCGTCTTTTCCGTGGCAGTTCTTCTTTCCGCCCTCTTCACCGTTTTGGGCACAGTATTTTTTCATATTGCGGAAAGCGGACAAAGTATTCAGTCCCTCATCGATCTCAAAAATGACACTGCCGCCCCTGCCGCCGTCACCGCCGTCAGGTCCGCCGTTTATCACGTACTTCTCGCGTCTGAAGGATATATGGCCGTCACCGCCTCTGCCGCTCTTTATGAAAATATGTGCTCTGTCCTTAAAAGACATATCATTACCTCAAAAAAAAACCGGGCAGATAACTGCCCGGCAAATTTACGATCACTCGTTGGGATAAACGCTTGCCACCTTTTTGGTCTTGCCGACTCTCTCAAATCTGAGTACGCCGTCCGTAAGAGCAAAAAGAGTATCGTCACCACCGCGTCCGACATTGTGGCCGGGATGGATCTTCGTGCCGCGCTGTCTGAATAAAATATTACCGGCCTTTACAAACTGGCCGTCTGCTCTCTTTGCACCAAGTCTCTTGGATTCGGAATCTCTGCCGTTCTTGGTAGAGCCCACTCCCTTCTTATGTGCAAAGAACTGAAGATTAAGTTCCAGCATGATTACCTCCTGTTCTCTTTAAGAAAAAGTCACTGCTTATTTTCATTTCCGATGATCCTGACGTATTCGCTTCCGTATTTACCTTCCACACTGGTGAGTCCGTATAACATGGAATCGATCAGAAGCATCCCCTTTTCATCCAGCCCTTCCGGGAAAACACAGGTGATGGTGGCGCTTTCTTTATCGGTCTCGCACTCAATGTGATTGAATGTCAGCGTGGCCAGGCAGTTGATCGTATTCATCACCAGCATGGAAACTGCCGAACATACGATATCCGAGCCATCCTCGTCAAAATCCGCATGGCCGCTGCACGAAAATCCCTTCAGCGAACCATTTTCATCTTTTATCAAATCTACGGTAACCATCTTATGCGTTGATCTTGTCTATGGTTACTTCAGTATAAAGCTGTCTGTGACCGTTCTTCTTATGATATCCGCTCTTTCTCTTGTACTTGTACACAATGACCTTCTTAGCCTTGCCCTGTTCCACAACTGTACCGGTAACGGTAGCACTCTTAACAGCGCTGCCTACCTTTAATGAGCCGTCACTTACAGCCAGTACGGTATCAAAAGTGATGGAATCACCGGCCTCGCCCTCGAGCTTTTCAACTCTGATGACATCGCCCTCGGATACCTTATACTGCTTTCCTCCGGTTGCTATAATGGCGTACATCCTTACACCTCCTTTTACAAAAACTCGCTACCTGCGGTGTGTGCAAAGCACAGCTTATAACCTCGATATGCGGCATACTGCGATATGATATCACATCCTGCACCATAAAGTCAAGCAGAAATCTATCATCATAAATATATACCTTCAAAACCCGCAGATCACTTCTCTCCGGTCACCGTGATGAGCATGGTCACGGTCTTTCCGTTGTTGGTAGCGGCGATCAGGGCCTTGCCCGGTTTAAGAGCTGCCACCTTTCCTTTCTCATCAACCGTAGCCACGGCGTCCGATGAAGATTTCCATTCAATGGCACCGGGAGCAGCTCCCTTTAACTTGAGTTTCATGGTCTTACCCGCCTCAATGCTGTCACTGCCGACAATGGTCTGGTCACAGACCACCACATTTGTGGTAAATTTCTTTGTTCCTATGGTATAAGTCACCTTTGCCTTTTTACCGGCCTTAGCGCTTACTTTTCCGCTGCCGTCAACGCTCACTGCGGCAGGATCGGAGGACTCAAAAGATCCGGCTTTCAGATTATAAGCCTGACTGTTCTTATTGGTAAAGGTAACCGGGATCTGCGCGCTTTCTCCCTTGTTGACATAGAGCTTTTTAACGATCTCGGGCTCTGCCACAAACACCTTTATGGGTTCTGACTTCTTGCCGTTTCTGGTAACGCTTATGGTGATGGGCTTGTCATAAGGTTTCCTGGCGGAAAGGATGCCCTTTGCATTTATCTTCAGATAAGAAGGCTTTGACACACTGTATTCCACCTTATAGGTCTTGTCTCCCTTATCCTTTCTGGTCCCGGGGATAAAGGCCTTTGAACCTTTTACCACATAATAACAGCCATCGATCAGATCAGCCGAAACGGAACCGGCGGGAGGTGTCTCTTCCGAACCGGAAGGATCATCCTTACCTGGATCATCTTTCCCCGGGTCATCCTTCCCCGGATCGTCCGGACCGGGATCACTGCCTCCGTTCCCGGGGCCGTCATCCTTTTTATCCTTTTCAGAATCCTCCGGCGTAATGGATATGAAGCTCAGATTCGTGTCATCATCGGAGAACCAGACGACGGAGCCGTTTGAAACTATGGGATGGCAGTCGGTCACATATCCGGACCTGGTGTGGATATCCCCCACCTTCTTGCCTTCTCCGTCTATCCATACGTAGCAGAGTTTTCCGTTTGCCTTTCCCTCCTTAACCTCATTCCAGGCCAGAAGGAAACGGTTATTGTCATATTTTACCATCTGGGGAGCAGAGGCGAAGGTAGTGGAATCCGCAGGATAAGCGGTTATAAAATTCACACTTTTATTTTTAATGTCATTCCTGGCCACCACGCCCACGAAGATATTCCTGCCCTTGTTCTCGTCAGCCTCAGTCCATTTGCTGCTCTGATCCACGGAGGATCCGGCCACCAGATAATTCTTGCTGGAGTATTCAAAGCCGCCCAGCGCCACACCGGATGCATTGTCGTTCTTCAGATTCTTACCGGTTATGGTAAGTACCTCCACAGATTCATATTTAGAACCCTTATGGAAATTGGAATTGCCGGCCAGGGTGCCGTATTTACCCATGACTATGGCGCGGGGATTGGCATCACCGTGATCCAGGGCCACTATATTGTCTAAATCATCCACCAGGATATACTGGTCAAAGGAATGGCTCACAAAGCCATCCTCCAGATTGGATATCTCATACTGGGAATCCGTAACCTTCATCTCGCTTTTGCTTATCTCGATCATAAAATTGGACTGGTGATCGCTGTACATCTTGTGGGCCGTTCTGATATACAGGTAATCTCCCTTTTCAGCCACCCGCAGCGACCCGGACTTAAAGGGACAACGGGTATTCATACCGTTGATCTCGATCTTACCCTTTTCCTTAAGGTCCTTATCATACCTCACGATCTCAATCACCTTTTTGGAAAGGGACTCCAAGTTATCGGGCTCATTTTTGCCGTAGAACGCAAAATAATCTCCCGCACTGTCCCTGTAAAGGCCGCCAAAGATGAAAAGCGGATTCGTTATGGTCCGCTCCGAGCCTTCGATAAACTTAAGATCCTTGTCATAATTTTTAAAGGTAAGTTTCTCATCGGTGGCGCGAACGATCAGATACCCGCCGTTCTCGGGATAGATGTAGGACTTGATGGGGGAAGCCCAGCGGATATAATTCTGGGCGTTCAGGTTACCAGAAGGCACCGAGCCGTCATAGTCCCCGAGGGCAGGCTCTTCAATGATATCATCAGCCTGAGGCAGAGGATCATTATCTGCAGCCGGTAAGCCGTTCGGATTTCCTGTATCATCACCGTATGCGCCCTCCGCACTTTCCTCATCCGTAAAGACCTCGGGCTGTGCCACATCGGCCAGAACGTCCTGACCTGTGACCACCGGTACATACGCAGCATCGGGATACGCCTCGCCGCTGTCGGATGAATCTTCACCGTAAGGCGAGGGCATATCGCAGAAAACGCCCTGTCCTTCCTCCTGGGCAGCCATGACCGTCATACTTCCCAAAGCACCGGAAAGAGACATGGCGGCTGTCAGCAGAGCGCATATCCATTTTTTATATTGATTCCTTTTCATAATACATCTCCCATAACGACCTGTTTTTCTTGGGTCTTACGATCTCGCAGATACAAAGCGGGGTAAAATCAATCAACTTAGGCTTCAACGGATCTTTTTTAAACTCCTCTGTAAGTATATCTGAGATAACTTCCGTCTCATCCCCCTCAAGATTGATGAAATCTATGAGAATAATGCCCGAAAGATTCCTGAGCCTTATCTGTCTGGCCGCCTCCCGGGCCGCCTGTGAATCGATCCTTAATATAGTCTCCCTGTTATCTGTCTTTTTATCAAACTTACCTGAATTGACATCTATCACGTCAAAGGCCTCGGTGTGCTCTATGACAAGATATCCTCCGCAGTCAAGCCAGACCTTCTTTTTGAGAAGGCTTTCCACCTTTTCCTTCAACGAAAAAAGATTAATCAAAGAGAGCCTTTCATCCGAATACAGCCTCAGTACATCGCCAAATTCGGGAAGACTTTCCCTGATATCCTCATATATTTCCGTCTTATCTGTTATTATATCAGATATTTCATCTATTGTAACCGAATTTATGAATTTAATATAGTCTTTTTTCGCTTTATATAAACACGTATAGATAGTCCTGGTTTTAGCTTTCGAAAGGATCTCTTCTTCATTTTTCAAAAGCTTCATGGTACAGGCGGGAAGCTTTGTCTCATTTCCCTCCTTTTTTACCCGGACCACTATCTCGTCACCGCTCTTTGGAAGCACCTTATCAGGGCAGTCGTTCTGAGCCAGAAAGCACTTGGTATCAGGAGTGATGTTCACAAAGCATGCCTGTATATTTTTGACCACCTCGGTAACCTTGCCCACATAGATATTGCCCACCTTGAAAGAGGGCTGACGGACGCTTATCATTTCGATACTGCCGTCCTTAAGTGCCACGGTCAGGGTCTTTTCATTCAGTTCGGTTATTATTATCTTGAGCTTTGATATATCATCCATGCTCTTATTCCACCATTAGTCCGGGTCAAGGATCCACAGTATATTTCATTCACCGTCTGTGCCGGCTCCCTTCACATGATCCAGGGGCAGGCCTTCCTCGTCATACTGCTCCAGCCTGACTATGCCGTAGGAGAGTTCTTCGGGATCCAGGCCCTTATATTCAAAAAAAGCACCCATTACCTGCTCCGGCCTGATATTCAGTCTGCTTCCGGCTGCCACCTTCATGAATACGCTTTTATCTTCTTCCAGGCGAAGGTCATGGATCCCTTCCTTAAGGTCGATGGTCTTCTCGCCTTTCTTTGTCTTTTTAGTGATCTCTATCTTTTCCCGGGACATGAAGCTTTGGCAGTCTTCATCACTGAAACTTACCTTGTGAGGCTCATGGAATACCACCTTATAATCCGCTCCGTCAATGGTGGCCATGGCCTTGCCGCTTCCTTCCGGGAGGATGATCACCTTGCTGATCTCGAAGCCCTTTACATTCTGGGCGTTGAGCCTGTTTCGTATATCTTCACAATCAGTGATGGAATCAAGGGTCAGATCCATGTACTCCCCTTCGCTTTCGATGCCCACTCCCAGTGGATTTGCAAAGGACATGATCTGATGCGGGTTAAAGCCCTCGGAGTAAGCGCAGTCTATCTGTGCCCGCCGTAACAGCTTCTGAAAATATCTCATCACGTCCAGATGCCCGATGAACTTCATATCGCCGTATTTCTTGAATTTTATCCTGATCTTGATCTTATTTTTCATAATTTTTTATAATTTCCGCTTTCGGCACTTTCATCCCGACTCCGGCACTGCACGAACTACACTAAGCTCAAGCTTCGTCCTATACCGTTCGCTCATCGGCTACCACAAATCGCGACAAGTTTTTAATTTGCTATAATCTATGAGCGATTTGCACGCATTCGCTCTCATAGGACTCGCTTTCACTAAGTGTGTTCGGCTTTCGGTGCTCTTCGTCGGAACAAAAGCTGCCTCAAGCTCGACCAACCGAACGCCTCGCATGGATATTCACCAGCGAAAGCATACTTTTCGATCGTGAGTGAGCGTCTAAAAATAGGCCGGTACTTAACGAATCCAAGCGAAGCGCTGGATGAGTTTAGTATCCGCTGCCGTTCCGGCGGAGGGTTCCCAGGCACAACTCTGTCAAGGCCATATCTTTCAATGGGAGGCCGCCGGAATTTTGCCGGCGAGAGCCGGTAGCTCACGATGATCGGAAGGATGCTGCAGCGGAGTCCAAAGCAACCGCATCATCCCACAGGGCAGTAATCCCCGCTCTTGCACAGCCTCAGGATACCGCAGCCGCTGCATTTCGCCCGGCAGTTCGGCGTCACCTCTTCACGGCGTGCCTTCTCCCACTCATTCCACAGAAAGTCCCTGGTAATACCCGCGTCGATGAAATCCCAGGGCAGCAGTTCATCCTTCGAGCGGTCCCTGGCAGTGTAAAAAAGCATATCCACGCCCTCCTGGGCAAAGGCCTCAAGCCACTTGCCGTAATCAAAACACTCGCTCCAGGAGTCAAACATACAGCCCTTTTTATATGCGCGCTCTATAACGGGAGCCAGACGCCGGTCGCCCCTGGCAAAGACTCCCTCCAGCATGGAGACATCAGTCTCATGATACATATACCTCATGGACTTTTTGTTCAGCATACTCTCAAATTCATTCTTAACGATCCTGGCCTTTTTTCGGAACTCCTCATCGGTCCCCATGGCCGCCCACTGGAACGGGGTAAAGGGCTTGGGGATGAAAAATGAAGAGCTGGCCGTGATCTGCACCTTGCCCTGTCTTTTTTCCTTGGGCACCGTATCGTAATACAGCTCGGCGATCTCCTCGCTCAGATGGGCGATTTCCTTTATATCCTCTTCAGTTTCGGTAGGCAGGCCCAGCATAAAATACAGCTTAACCTTGTTCCAGCCGCCCTCAAAAGCCAGAGCCGAGCCCTTGAGGATATCCTCCTTGGTAAGGCCCTTGTTTATCACATTCCTCATTCTCTGGGACCCGGCCTCCGGCGCAAAAGTCAGAGAGGATTTCTTCACGTTCTGGACCTTGCTCATGATATCCAGGGAGAAGGCATCTATTCTCAGGGAAGGCAGCGAGATGTTCACCTTCCTTGCGCTGCACTTATCCACCAGCGCCGTCACCAGTTCCTTTATATGGGAATAATCAGAGGATGAAAGGGAACTTAAGGAAAGCTCCTCGTGTCCGGAAAAATCCAGCATTTCATCAGCGTATTTCAGCAAAAGTGCAGGGTCCTTTTCCCTTACCGGCCGGTAGATCATACCTGCCTGGCAGAATCTGCAGCCCCTGATACAGCCCCTTTGTATCTCCAGCACCACCCTGTCCTGAGTGGCTTTTATAAAGGGGACCACCGGATTCGTGGGATAGGTCAGGGACGGATCCGCAAAATCCGTGACCACTTCCTTTTGCACCTTTTCGGGAGCCCCTTCCTTTGCTTCAAAATAAGCAAGGGTACCGTCCTCATTGTACCCGGGCTCATAGAACAAAGGCACATATATCCCCTTAAGCAAAGCGGCTTTCTTCAAAAAGGTGATCCGGTCTTCGTTATTTTTTCTGGACTCCTTGTACAGGTCGATCAGGGCGTCATACCCAGTCTCTCCCTCGCCTATATAAAATATATCGAAGAAATCGGCAATAGGCTCCGGGTTATAGGCACAGGGGCCGCCGCCTATAACTATGGGAAACTCAAAATCCCTGCGGTCCTTTGCCCAAAGCGGGATCCCCGCAAGATCCAGGATCTGCAGCACATTGGTATAGCACATCTCATACTGCAGGGTGATGCCCAGAAAATCGAAATCCTTTATATCATCCCGGGATTCCAAAGCAAAAAGAGGGATGTTTTCATCCCTCATTTTTTTATCCATATCGGGCCAGGGCGAATAAACCCGCTCGCACCAGACATCATCGCGCTTATTGAACATATCATACAGGATCTGTATGCCCAGATGGGACATACCTATCTCATATACGTCCGGAAAGCACATGGCAAAACGCACATCCACCTTTGCCCTGTCCTTTACGACAGAGCCCACTTCGCCTCCAAGATATCTGGCAGGCTGGCTGACACTCATCAGTAGCTTGTCAAAATCTACGCTGTTCATCCTCATCGCTGGGCCATTTCCTTGATTATATCGTCCCAGGTCACATCCTTCTGGGCCATGAGTACCATGCAGTGATACAAGAAGTCCGCGATCTCATATTTCAGTTCCTCGGAGTCGGGATTCTTTGCGGCTATTATGATCTCGGTACATTCCTCTCCCACCTTCTTAAGGATCTTGTCTATACCCTTGTCAAAAAGATAGTTGGTATATGATCCCTCCTTGGGATTCATCTTTCTGTCCATTATCACATTGTATTCTTTCTCGAATACATGGATGGGATTGATGTCGTTGAATTCCTTCTTGATCACCTCATTGAAGAAGCAGCTCCTGTTTCCGGTATGGCAGGCCGCTCCCACCTGTCTGACTTTCGCAAGGAGAGTATCGTTGTCACAGTCGGCATACAAAGCCTTCAGATACTGGTAATGTCCGCTGGTGGACCCCTTTACCCAAAGTTCATTCCTGCTGCGGCTGTAATAGGTCATGACGCCGGTCTCAAGAGTCTTTTCAAAAGCCTCCTCATTCATATAAGCCACCATCAAAACTTCGGAAGTCTTGTAATCCTGAACCACCACAGGTACGTGTCCGTCGGTATTCTTCTTGAGCTCATCCCACTTGAGGGAAGGCTCATCCAGAACCACATCGATCCCCAGTCCCCTGCACTGCCATTTCAGTTTCATGATATCCTCGGGTTTGCGGTTTATGATTCCGCCGCACACGCCGTTCAGATCCTCGTGCTGACGCAGTACCGCAGCCAGGCCGTGAAGTTCCTTCTCATCCATCACACACTTTAAGAGCACGGGATGCACCGTGTGGATCAGGCCGCAGTCATACATCACCTGCATGGATGCGGCGATCCTGCTCTCATCCAGCAGAAACAGCTCCGAAGTGAAATTCTTGATCAGTACATCATAATTTTTGATCTCATTTTCATTCAGAACGCAGGCGGCTATCTTTTCACTTCCGAAACGGGTGGCCACCTCCTCTGCCAGCTGGACGTTGGATTCCTTGGAGAGATTGAGGGCGGCCTTTGAACAGCCTGCGTACAACAGCTTCTTCACATCCTCAAAACGTCTGATATTTCCGGCTCCGGTCAGAGGGATATCCACCAGACGGCTGATCTCCTTGATCTTTTCCAGGGAGATGGTATGCTCCTCATCGGTGTTTGAAAAATCAAATATGAGGATCTCGTCTGCGCCGTAATTCGAATAGGACAAGGCCAGGGACACCGGCTCATCGTCGATGACCGTCATATCCTTTATTCCCTTTACCGCTTTTCCGTTCTTTATGTAAAGACACGCCGTGATTGTTTTTCTGTTATCCATCTTATAAGCTTCCTTTCGTGGAAAGTACATCCTCTATGCGGTCATCAAAAGATACCGCTTCCCTTAAACTCTTTGCAAAGGCCTTGAACATGGACTCCGCAATGTGATGGTCATTTGACCCTGACAGCATCCTGATGTGAAGGTTCATCCCTGCGGAGTATGAAACCGCATAAAAGAATTCCCTGATCATCTGGGAATCCAGTTCACCGATACGATCGGAGGTAAACTGTGCATCAAATACAAAATAAGGTCTGCCCGACAGGTCCACCGCACACAGGCAGAGGGCCTCATCCATGGGAAGGATAAAATAGCCGTAACGCTTTATTCCCTTCTTGTCTCCCACAGCTTCTTTTATGGCTTCTCCCAGAACGATACCTACATCCTCGGCGCTGTGATGTGTATCCACATTCAGATCTCCCTTGCAGAAAACCCGCAGGTCGAAGAGTCCGTGTCTGGCAAAGCCCTCCAGCATGTGGTTAAAAAAACCGATGCCGGTATTGACGTCATATTTGCCGCTGCCGTCAAGGTTCAGGCCCAGAACGATATCGGTTTCGTTGGTCTTTCTTTTTATTTCGGTTTTTCTCATTATTATATCCTTTCAAAGATCCTTCGCTTCGCTCAGGATGACACTTCGGGGAGCAAACCCTTCGCTCAGGATGACACTTCGGGGAGCAAACCCTTCGCTCAGGATGACACTTTGCCCTATTCCTTAAACCTCACAGCCACGGAGTTTTCATGGGCGAACAGGCCCTCGGAACGGGCAAACATCTCTATATCCTCATGGAGAGCGGCCAGTCCCTGCTTCGAAAAAGCGATCACACTGCTTTTTTTAATGAAATCATCAACCGACAGGGGAGAGAAAAATCTGGCGGTACCGTTGGTGGGGAGTACATGATTGGGACCTGCCATATAGTCTCCCAGAGGCTCGCAGGAATACTGTCCCAGAAAGATGGCACCGGCATGCTTTATATGAGTCATGTTTTCCCAGGGATCCTTTGTCAGTATCTCCAGATGCTCGGGGGCTATGGAATTCACCACCTCATAGGCCTCATCCATATCCTTAGTCACTATGATGAAACCGTAATCATCCACTGACTTTTTCATGATCTCCTGTCTGGGGAGCTGCTCCATAAGCGCATCTATCTGCTCTGCGGTTTTGGAAGCCAGATCCGTATCCGTGGTGACCAGTATGGCTGATGCCATCTGATCATGCTCTGCCTGGGACAACAGGTCTGAGGCAGCATACAAAGGATTGGCATCACCGTCAGCCAGCACACAAACCTCGGAAGGTCCGGCCACCGAATCTATGCTCACGTTGCCATAGACTGCCTTTTTTGCAAGAGCCACAAAAATATTTCCGGGGCCCACTATCTTATCTGTCTTTTTTATGCTCTGAGTACCGAAGGCCATGGCCGCTATGGCCTGGGCGCCTCCTGCTTTGTATATCTCCGTAGCTCCGGCCACCCTGGCTGCAGCCAGGATCACGGGACTTATCTTTCCGTCCTTTCCGGGAGGGGTGCATACGCATATATCCTTAACCCCGGCCACCTTGGCGGGGATGATGTTCATGAGGGTGGATGAAGGATAAGCCGCCTTTCCCCCGGGCACATAAACCCCGGCTCTTTCTATGGGCGTGATCCTCTGTCCCAGGATACTGCCATCCTCCTTTGTGTCAAAAAAGCTCTGGCGGACCTGCTTTTCATGATACTCTCTTATCCGCTCTGCAGCTCTTTCCATCACCTTCAAAAGCTCCGGATCCGTATGAGCGACAGCCTCAGTGAGTTCTGCCTCGCTCACCCTTATACTGTCCGCATCAAGAGCGGCGCCGTCGAATTTCGCAGTATACTCAAAGAGAGCTTCGTCCCCTCTGTTTTTTACATCCTCGAGGATCTGAGCCACTGTGCGCTCGATCTCGGGACTGCCCCCCGACGCCCTTTCCTTAAGGGTATTCATCACTGTTTTTATATCATCTTTTGCAGTATTGATTATTCTCATTTTATACTCCGACAAGCATTTTCATCTTTATATTATGTATTAAGATTCTTCGCTTCACTCAGAATGACACAGCCTACTATCACCCCGAAATGCCAGTCATGAAAACCTTCTGTCATCCTGAGGCTTCAGCCGAAGGATCTTTTCATAATACATCTTCACTATTTATTATAGTTCCTCACAAACCTGATCCCATCCTCATCCACCACATGGACACAGCCGACGAAGTCCCTGTTCAGGGAAGAAACATAGGCGTCATAATCCTTGCCCCTTACCTCATCCAGAGGGATCAGTTCCACCATCTCATGGTTTTCCCGGCATCTGCAGGCTTCGGTTATGGCCTTTTGCGCACATTCATCCGTATTTTTGTACAGCAGTATGCGGCAGATCTTATGATCAAAATCTATCTTTTTCTGTTTCCTGACATCATCGGCACAGGTCAGGGCATCTATATCGATCACAAAGCCCACGGCCGCTGTAGGGCTGCCGAACCTTTCCATCAGATCGTCATATCTGCCGCCCTTTGAGACCTGTTCTCCACAGCCGCCGGCGTAGACATTGAAAATGATGCCGGTATAATACTTATACTTAGGGAGCATCCCCAGATCAAAGCACACCCTGTCCGTCGCCTTATAGTGCTTTAAGAGTTCATACAGATCATTGAGACGCTTTATGGCTTCAAGGCTCCTTGTATTCGATACTTCCTTTGACATTTTTTCCAGGATGGAAGGATCCGTCTCCATAAAGGGAAGCTTTGATATAAGAGCCTTGTATTTCTCATCCGTGTCAATCTCCTTAAGGCACAGATCAATGGCATACTGATCCTTGGCGGCTATGACGTCGCAAAGCCTGGCCTTATCATCTCCGTGGATCCCGGCCTCCTCAAAGATACCGTAGATAAGATCCACATGGGAGATAACGATCCTGAAGTCCTCTATGCCGCACTTCTCGATACACCTTGAATTCAGGGCGATGGCCTCGGCATCGGCATAGACGGAAGGCTCGTTGTAAAGCTCACAGCCCAGTTCTTCCTTTTCCTTGAACTTGCCCTGGAGATTGGAATAATTGTTGTATATGCTGCCGTAATAAAACAGTCTCACCGGCAGATCATCGCCTATAAAATATTTAGCGCAGCACCTGGCCACACCCGGCGTGAAATCGGATCTCCAGGCCAGGGTGGAATTATCCCTGTCCGAAAATTTATAAGCGTCATCCCTTACGGAAGAGTCGCTGTTTGACGAATATATGGAATAGTATTCAAAGGAAGGCACCTGAATGGGTGAATACCCGGACTTCCTTATCTCGTTTTCCATTTCAAGCCTGAGTCTGCGCCTCAGGTAGAGCTCGGCTCCGTATATGTCCCGAACGCCTTCGGGAGTGTGTATCAGATTATTCATCCTGGATCTTTTCCTTTAACCTTTTAATAATATCAAGTATCCGCTCATTCTGAAGCTGCATGGAAACCTGGTTTACCACCATGCGGGCAGACAGAGGCCTGATCTCCTCCAGCACCGTAAGTCCGTTTTCCCTCAGGGTAGAGCCCGTCTCCACTATATCCACTATCACATCGGAAAGTCCCACTATGGGCGCCAGCTCCACCGAACCGTTGAGCTTGACTATATCCACTGTCTGATGCTTTACATTTTCAAAATAATCCCTGGCTATCCGGGGATATTTGCTGGCCACCCTGATGAATTCATGGTGCTGCAAAAGCTCCCTGCTCTTTTCAAAACCGCAGACGCACATGGTGCATTTACCGAACTTCAGGTCCAGGACCTTATACAGATTCCTGTCCTCCTCCACCAGGGTATCCTCACCTACCACGCCTATATCCGCTGCGCCGTTCTCCACGTAGGAGGGAACATCCGGTCCCTTTGCTAGAAAGAAGCGGAGCTTCTTTTCCTCGTTGGTGAAGATCAGCTTTCGCGATTTTTTATCCTTCATCTCGGGGCAGAATATACCGATGCTCTCAAAGAGCTCCATGGTCTTATCCGCCAGCCTGCCCTTGCCCAGGGCAAAGGTCAGGTATTTTTCTTCATTCATATCTCACACCCTGTTGCATCATCATACTTATTATTAAAACCTTTGTCATTCCGATCATTTCCACCTTTGTCATTCTGAACGAAGTGAAGAATCCTGATAGATTCGGCAGAATATAAAATACCAGGAATAAAGATTCTTCGTCGCTTTGCTCCTCAGAATGACAATACTATACTCCTCAGAATAACAGCACTGTACAATATTAAAAACCAAAATAATATTATACCCTAAGCCTCACGCTCTGACAAGTCTTTGCTCAGCTGATCCAGGTAGGACACCATGAATCCGCTCTTTGATCTGATCTCATAGGAGGGATCCAGTTCGTCAAAGCGGAAGCTCTTCCTGCCCCCCGACAGCATCCGTTCCCAGAATACGAGCAACGTATCAAACTTTAGGTAGTACAGGAAATCCCTGTGGGTATAGTGGATGATGAAAAAGGCTATCCCCCGCTGCTCTTCCCACTCCCTCATGAATTCCACCTGATGCTCATGGATATTGGCCAGGGCAAAGGTATCCGTGGCGCATTCCTTTGCGTCAAAGCACACCGGCACTCCCTGTACGGTTCCGATATAATCCACCGTAGATTTCTGATCAAAATAAGCCAGGGTGATGTGTCTCGATTCCTTGTCAATGTTGATGGGGGTAATGGGTGTGGGAATCTTCTGGATCAGAGCCAGAGAGCTCTGCCTGTATTTTTCGTTGGTCCTGTTTATCATATCTTCCAGGGCCGAACCTCTCAAGCCCCGGGTATTCCACGTCGCCATAATATCACTTCAATCTCTCTAATATCCTCTTCCTGACCTGCTCATCAACCGCCTGGGTGCCTGTCTTTTCCCTGACGGAGCTTATCTTATCCGCAAGAGTCAGTATCCATCCTTCCTTGTATTTCGGCATAACGGGTTTTACGGGAAACATATGATTCTTTATGGAATCTATCACCCTCTCATCCTTTTCCCCGGTCACATTCATATATGCATCTACGGAATCAAGGGGATGCCTCACGTAGCAGACCGCATGGTTTGCATATTTTTCCTTCCTGCCCATGATCCCCAGATCATGGCACAGTGCAGAGGTCACCACATTTTTAAGGGTGGTCTCATCGGTATAGCCCCTGTCAAGGCACAGCTTCACCGCTTCCGCCGCCACACTCAGGGTATGGTCTCCCACTGTGGTGTCGATATGATGGGTCTGTTCAAAGGTGCGGCCGAATTCCTCGGATGCGATAATGTCTTTTCCGTATTTCAGTATGATCTGTAAGATGTTGTCATCCATGCCGATCCCTCACCGCGCCTTACATAAGGGGGGCAAAGACCCTGAGGACGCCCTGTCCCAGCCTGGTCAGGGGATCATGTTTTATATCGTCAAGACTCCGCTGTCTGCAATCATCCTGGGTTTTGATGAAGTCCTCCTTAAGGGAAGACAGGATATCAGCCTCATAAAAGATACAGTTGCACTCAAAGTGAAGGAACAGACTGCGATAGTCCAGGTTCACCGTTCCCACGCATCCGATCCTGTCATCGCAAAGACAGGCTTTTGCATGCACAAAGCCGGGCTTGTATTCATATATCTTTACCCCTGCCTTTAACAGATCCCTGTAATAGCTTCTCGACAAACTGTATACCAGTTTTTTATCCGGGATGCCGGGCATGATGATCCTCACATCCACTCCCCGGGATGCCGCCCTTATAAAGGCGTCAAAAAGTGAATCCCCGAGGATCAGATAAGGCGTATAGAACCATACATAATCCGTGGCCATGGACAGGACCTCGGTATAGAACACATTGCTGGTATGCTCGTCCCTGATGGGTGAATCATAATAGGGCAGACAGAATCCACCGTTATTCACAGTCTGCACAGGCGATCTCATGAAGGAAAGCTTTTCCTTTGAAAAGGCGTTCCAGAACTCGGTAAACATATAGGTGTAGCTGTTTACCGCTTCGCCGGTGATGCGGAAGCCTATATCCTTCCAGGTTCCGAAGGGATGTGTCTCGTTTATGTATTCATCCGCCAGATTCACACCGCCGCTGTAAGCCACCTTACCGTCTATGACCATGATCTTTCTGTGGTCCCTGTTATTAAGCTGGGACCTGATGAACAGGAAAGGATTAAAGGGTATGAACTTAATTCCCTTTGCCTTCCAATGCAGCACATCCTTTGCGGAAAAGGTGGCCACGCTCCCGAAGTCGTCATAAATGACTCTCACATCCACTCCGGCAGCAGCTCTTTCTGCCATGATCTCAGCCATGGTATCCCAGAATTTACCGCCGTGGACTATGAAGTATTCCACATAGATGAATTTTTCGGCCTTCTTTAGGTCCTCGCACATGGCTTCGAAGATCTGCTCACCGAAAGCATAATACTGCGCCCCGTCCATATGATACAGGGGAAAGCCTGTATCGGAAGCGATATGCGCAAGAACCTGACCTGTCCGAAGGTCCTTTTCCTTAAGCTCCGTAATGCTGTCATCCGGCGTAAGAGATCCGGACAGAGCCTCAGCGGAAGCCTTCAGCTTTTTCTTAAGCCCCCTTCCCGTACTTTTGTTTCCGAGAAAAACGTATAGAATGGCGCCCAAAATAGGCATCGCCACTATGACGATGGCCCATAACAGCTTATAAGAACTCTCATCCCGCTTTGAGATAAGGGAAAGCACAAAAAGCACTGCCAGCACGGAAAAGATCACGTTGATCACATCCGTCAGATGCTTGTGCATCACATTATCCATAAAACGGAATATTATGGTATACCACACGATCTGGATGGCCAGAGCGGGGATCACCGCGATCAGCCTGCCTATAATTTTTTTCATAGAAACATCATACTCCTCTGTAATCCATGAATTTTAAGTCTGAAAACACACCGGGGTCATTTCATCTTCCTGATGCTGAATATGGCCAGTGCGATGGAAAATACCAGGCCTGCCTCAGCCACAAGAGGTATCCCGTTAGCGGTCTTGGGCTGCATATCCACCAGACACAGGACACAGGAACCTAGGAACAGCACACAGGAAAAGACGGCAAGGACTATATGCTTTACCAGAAGGGACAGTCGATTCAGGGGCTCGTCGATGCCGGTTATCTCCATATTCACCTTTGCCCTGCCCTTGACCAGATCGCTTAAGGTCTGAGCGATGAGGTTTGGTATCTTTGCCGCCTTCTTACCTGCCTCGATCAGTTCTTTACCCTTGTTTATCAGTTCCTGCTTAAGGTCGATATTCCTCTTCATCCTGTCCATCATCTTGGACGAGATCAGTTCAAAGAGATTCAGTTCGGGACAAAGCTGCTCCACCACACCTTCAATGGCGGTAACGGAACGTACCAGCATGGTCATCCTGCCGGGCATCTGGATATGATGGGTGGAACATACATTCATGATCTCACCAAAGAGCACCGACACATCAAGGTCGCTGACGCTGGTGACAGACATGTATTTGTAAAGCAGCTGCTCCGCATCCTGCATGAGCTTGTCACGGTTGGTCTTGGGACTGGCGGTTCCCATGGACATGACGGTATTAACCAGACTGTCCGCATCCAGGTTTATCACCGAAAATACCATGGACTGTATGTCGTTCATGTCCTTTTCGCTGATATTGCCCACCATTCCGAAATCGATCCAGTAGGGCTTGCCCTGACTGATGATTATATTTCCCTGATGGGGATCGGCATGGAACGTACCCACTTCAAAGATCTGATGCAGATAATTATCCACTATGACACGGCCTATGGCCTCCACATCATAGCCTTCCTCTATCAGCTTATCCCGTTTCGTAACGGAGTATCCGTCCACAAAGGTCATGGTAAAGATACGCTCCGTAGTCAGCTCATCGATGACCTCGGGACAGGAAATGAGTTCGCCGTCGCCGATACAATTTTCCCTGAAATATCTGGTATTTTCAGCTTCTATCCTGAAATCCAGTTCCTCGTAGGAAACCTTTTCCATTTCCTCCACTACAGCCAGAAGATCTATGGAATCGCTGTCCTCACTGTCCGCCACCACATTTACCAGAGAGGCCAGTTTCTTGAGGAGCTCGTAATCCTTTCTCATCATATCGGCGATGAAGGGACGCTGGACCTTGGTCACCACCTTGGTGCCGTCCAACAGTACTCCGTAGTGAGCCTGGCCTATGGACGCCGATCCCAGAGGCTTTTTCTTAAATTCGCTGAAGATCTCGTCTATGGGCAGTCCGGTCTCCTGCTCTATGACGGCCACTGCGATATCGGGATCCAGGGGAGCCACATTCTGACGGAGTTTTTCCAGCTCCTTGCAATATTTTTCCGGCAGTATATCGGTACGCCCGGACATGATCTGGCCTATCTTTACGTAGGTGGGACCCAGTTCCTCCAGAGTCGTCCTAAGTTCCTTTGGAGACAGTCCGTCCGCATAAAAATTATGGGCGGCAAAGATCCCCATCATCTCGGCAGCACGGTTCTGCTTTCTGTAATCCTCTATCTCCTCCGCCAGAAGCTGCTTCATCTTCTCACTGAATTCCTGGGCTTTGTGGGTGAATTCCGCCTTTCTGAGGCGCAGCTCCTCCAGCCGCTCTTCCCTGGTCATGCTGCGCAGCTTCGCCAGCCGTTCTCTCCTGCGTGCAGCGCCTTCCTCTCTTTTTTTAAGAAAAGCTTCCCTCTTGTTTTTGAGCTGTTCCTTTTTATTCTGCAGTTTTTCTTTGATCACTTCGATCTTTTCATCCTTACCGGCAGGCTCGGAAACCTCTGCATCGGTTACAGCGGTCTCTTCCGCAATATCAGTCTGTTCCAAAGTCACCTTTTCAACTGCCATGTTCGCTTTATTCTCTGCCGGCTTGTTATTCCGGTTCTTTGATCTGTTCTTTTTTCCTGCCATTTTTTTATCCTCCTCAGCTGTTTTCCTTAAGTGGCCATATCCATATCATGCGAAGACCGCTGACGATACCGGAATAGATCACCATGGATCCGATGGCCTTCAAAAGCATATCCGTCATATTCCAGAAAGGATTAAAGAGCAGGATAACGCCGAACACAATTGAAAGCACAGACAGGATCACCAACAGTTCCCCGCCCTTCCTGCCGGAGCGGCGGGCACAGAAGTACGCGTAAAACAGACTGTGAAAGCCATCCACCAGAAGAAGCACCCCAAACAGAAGACTGAGGACCCTGAGTACGTCATCCCTGAACACCAGGACGCAGATACCGCCTATCCCGAGGATCAGGGCCGCCGTGAACAAAATACAATGTATGAGGGATTTCTTTCCCGTAAAGAAATCCAGTATCATCACAAGGCTCAGGATAAGCATGGCGTATCCAAACAGCGTGATCAGCGCACCGATATAAATCTCGGGACACAGCAGAATGACCACCCCCAAAGCCATGAGTATGATCGCCGTAATGATGGTAGTCCGTTTGATCCTGCCTAAAGATTGAAACAGCATAAAAATTACCTCCAAAAAAATTCAAGTTTAAAGATCCGCTTTGGAGCATACAATCGTTATAATGATATGGCATCCAGAAGCTTTAATATATCAACCTCACGGGAAGTGAGGGCATTTTCATCCCTTATATTTACCATGGTCCTGAATTTGGCGAAGAACTCCTCTTCGTTATCATACAGAAGGACCTTTACTTTCTTCAGGTTATTGTTTTCCAGCATCTGCTCCAGATGCTCCTTCATGATCTTTATATGGTGCTTATTCTGAGGGGTCAGGCCGGCTATAAGATCCGAAGATATAAAAAACAGACTCACATAATAACTGCCGCCGCGCTCTATGGTCAGTACGCTGTCGTAAAAGCAATGGGCCAGGGCGGACTTTTCCTTGCCCGCCTCCCTTATCAGCTCATCCGCCCTGTCCCTGATCCTTTGGTCACAGGATCTGAACCTCAGGAACATGATGGCATTCACCAGGGATCTGGCAGCAGGCAGCACCATCAGCACCGCAAATATGGTAAAGAAGTTTTCTTTTTTGAGATATATGACGTAGCCTGCGGCAAAAATGATCACCGCGACCAGAAACAGCACCAGCGTCCTTACAAGTGCCGTTTTTTTCATCTTATCGATATATCCGAAAGTGCCTTTTCTTTTTCTGAACAATTACTGTCTCCCGAATCCTGCCGTTAACGGTCCGGCTTTCATCTGATAAAAGATCACAACTTAATTATTTTAACATATCCGTATGTTTGAATTCAACACCGGCCTTCACATCTCAGAGCAGGCTGCGTTGCCACTACGATACAGGCCTGTCGTTCTTAAGCTTTCCGCCGGCTGCGCGCCCCCATCCCAGAGGGAAACCGTCACAGCTGACAAGGGTATGT
>JAEEZH010000147.1 GCA_016288495.1 Lachnospiraceae bacterium | reverse complement strand
TCCCTTACATACGCTTATGGGTCCTTTTTCTTTTATCAGCTCGACTTCCAGCATCAGCACATCTCCGGGAACGACCTTTCTTTTAAATTTTGCGGAATTAAGAGCGGCAAAATATGCGGTCTTACCTTTGTATTCCTCGCGCTGGAGAATACTTACGGCCCCGACCTGAGCTATCGCCTCTATGATGAGAACGCCGGGCATCACCGGATTGCCCGGAAAATGACCCGCAAAAAAAGGCTCGTTTACGGTTACGCACTTTTTTCCCACTGCTCTTTTGCCGGGCTCCATTTCCTCGATGGTATCTATGAGAAGAAACGGATAGCGATGGGGGATTATCTCCATTATCTGCGCTGTATCATATATTGCCATGTTCTCACTCCTCAAATCTGCTTACGATCAATGTAGCATTGTGTCCTCCGAACCCGAGGGAGTTCGAAAGCGCGTGTTTAACCTGCTCTTCAACAGGCTCAGGACAGTAATCCAGATCCATCTCCTCATCCTCAACCGCCCAGCCAAGGGTCCTGTGTATATATCCGTCCTGGATCTCCTTGACGCAGGCTATGAGTTCCACAGCACCGGCAGCACCAAGCAAATGTCCCATCATCGACTTGGTTGAATTGATGCGGATATTCTTTGCATGAGAACCGAAAAGCGCCTTTATGGCTCTGGTCTCAAAAAGATCATTATGATGGGTGCTGGTACCATGGGCATTGATGTATGTGATATCGGTCACATCAAGACCCGCATCCTTTATCGCCTTTTCCATAGCCTTTGCGGCACCGCTTCCGTCCTCAAGAGGAGAAGTTATATGATAGGCATCGGAACTGCATCCGTATCCGGTGATCTCCGCATAGATCCTTGCACCCCTGTTTCTGGCATGCTCCAGCTCCTCCAATACCAGGACACCGGAACCTTCACCCATTACAAATCCGCTCCTGCGCTTATCAAACGGAAGACAGCAGGTATCGGGATCCTCGGAAGGTGACAGGGCCGTCAGTGCGCAGAATCCGCCAATGGCAATAGGTGTGACACCGGCCTCGGTACCACCCGCCAGCATCACGCTGGCTTCCCCGTACTGAATGGAACGAAAAGCTTCGCCGATGGAGTTCGTACCTGTGGCACAGGCAGTCACCACATTTATGCTCTTTCCCTTGAGTCCGTATGTAATGGCTACGTTTCCGGCAGCCATATTGGATATCATCTGTGGAATGGTAAGGGGACCCATCTTACCGGGGCCCTTTTCGTTGAGCTTGGGCACCTCTCTCTCAGTCACCTGAAGAGAGCCAACGCCGCAGCCTATGGCCGTTCCCACTTCAAAGAGGTCTTCCTTGCTCATATCCAGACCCGAATCGGCTATGGCTTCACCCGCAGCCGCAACTGCATACTGACAGAACTCCTCCATCCTCCTGGCGGATTTTGCATCCATATACTGCTTTGCGTCAAAATCCTTAACCTCTGCGGCTATAGTTGCCTTAAAGCCTGTGGGATCAAATTTACTGATCCTTGCAAAGCCATGTCTGCCTGACTTAATACTATCCCAAAAATCGTTTACATTGTTACCTATCGGTGTTATGGCTCCCATTCCGGTGATCACAACTCTTCTGGACATCTTCTACCTCCGCTGAAAAAACTTTATAACTCACATGCCTCCGGAAACTTCCACAATCTGTCCCGTGATATAAGAAGCCTCCTTTGAAGCCAGAAATGCCACTACTGCCGCCACTTCCTCCGGCTTTCCCGCCCTTTTCATCGCTATGGCCGACAAAACGGCTTCCCTGGCGGTATCCGTCATAGCATCCGTCATGTCCGTGTCAATAAAACCGGGGGCCACGGCATTGCAGGTTATGTTTCTTGAAGCCAGTTCCTTTGCCACTGCCTTTGTAAATCCCGAAACTCCTGCCTTGGAAGCCGAATAATTGGCCTGCCCCGCGTTTCCGTATATGCCCGAAACGGAAGACAGATTCACTATCCTGCCGTATTTCTGTTTTAACATCACCTTTGAAAGGGACTGGGTCATGTTAAATACACCCTTGAGATTGGTGGCTATCACGGAATCAAAATCCTCCTCCGACATCTTAAGGATAAGTCCGTCCCTGGTGATACCGGCATTGTTGACCAGTACATCGATCCTTCCGAAACGTTCCAGCACCTCAGCTATCATAGCCTCACACTGCTTTTTGTCCGATACATTGCACTGTACTGCCAGAGCCTTTGAACCCAGCGCTTCTATCTGCGCCGCCACAGCCTCGGCTTTTTCCTTTGATCCCGAGTAGTTCACGATCACTGCCTCAGCCTTATGCTTCGCAAACTCCAAAGCTATAGCCGCACCGATCCCACGGGAAGCTCCCGTCACCAGACATATCTGAGAACTAAAATCCATCATTACTCTCCTTCTGTCGTCCTTACTTAAGTTCCTTCAACTTTTCCAGATCCTCATACTTATCCACGTTGATCACCCTGGCTTCCTTATTCATGCGCTTCATGAATCCGGCAAGGGTTTTACCGGGGCCGATCTCCACAAAAGTATCAAAGCCGTCGGCAAAAAATCTTTCCATGCTCTGCTGCCAGCGGACAGAGGAGCAGACCTGCTCAGAAAGAAGGCCCTTGGTAAGAGACACATCATTCACATAATCCGCGGTAACATTGGTGATATAGGGGATCGCGGCCGGACTTAAGGAAATATCCTTAAGGGCGTCCGCCAGCTTTTCCGATGCGCTTTTTAACAGAGCCGAATGAAAGGGACCCGAAACCTTGAGGGGGACCACCTTCTTGGCACCGGCAGCCTTAAGAGACTCTCCGGCTTTTGTGACCGCATCTATGTCGCCGGTGATAACGATCTGTCCCGGGCAATTGTAATTAGCGATCGAAACGGTCTTTCCGGTTTCAGATGCCGTATCCTCGCATATCTTCTCTATGAGACTGTTTTCCGCACCTATGACGGCAGACATGCCGCCGCCCTCCGGATAGGCCTCCTGCATATAAATACCGCGTTTCCTGATAACGGCAAACGCGTCTTCGTATTTCAGTATCCCTGCGCAAAGAAGCGCGCCATACTCTCCCAGCGACAGTCCGGCGGTGGCATCGCAGCTGTATCCCGCCTCTTCTATCACCCTGAGAATGGCAGCCTCATCTGCCAGCATGGCTATCTGGGTATACTCCGTAATGTTAAGGTTTTCATTTTCCTCAAAGCAAAGTCCGGGAACATCCACTCCCGAACACTTTGAAGCCAGCTCAAATACACTCTTTGCAGTATCGCTGTTATCATAAAAATCCTTTCCCATGCCAGCATACTGAGAACCCTGGCCGGGAAAGATAAACGCTGTTTTTCCCATTATAATCTCACTCCATCCCGATCATCTGGTACCGAGAAGCTTCTCGGCGCCGCTCATGATGTCATCGATGATCTCCTTACAAGTATTCTGCTGTTTGATCATACCGGCGATCTGGCCTGCCATAACCGTGCCCGTTTTCACATCTCCGTCTATGACCGCCCGTCTCAAAGAACCGAGGGTGAGCTTTTCCATCTCTTCAAGAGGAGCTCCCTCTTCTTCCATCTTAAGATACTCTCTCGTCATCTGGTTCCTGATCTGTCTGACGGGATGACCGTTTTTCCTTCCGGTAACCTCGGAATCGATATCCTTAGACTTTATGAGACGTTCCTTATAATTCTCATGTACGATGGACTCCTTTGCCACAACAAACCTGGTACCTATCTGAACGCCCTCAGCTCCCAGCATCATGGCAGCGGCAAATCCTCTTCCGTCAGCGATACCGCCGGCGGCGATCACGGGAATGGATACAGCATCCACGACCTGGGGTACCAGTGCCATGGTAGTGGTATCACCTATATGACCTCCGGCTTCGGTTCCTTCTGCCACCACCGCATCGGCTCCGACTCTTTCCATCATCTTTGCCATGGCTACGGAAGCGACAACCGGAATGACCTTTACACCGGCATTTTTCCATGCTTCAACATATTTTGCAGGATTTCCTGCACCTGTGGTCACCACCTTGATCCCCTCTTCGATGACTATCTTTGCCACCTCTTCGGAATTGGGGTTCATCAGCATTATATTTACGCCGAAAGGCTTATCTGTCAGTTTCTTTGCCTCCCTGATCTGTTCCCTGACCACCTCGGGGGGCGCCGATGCAGCACCTATAAGTCCAAGGCCGCCTGCATTGGCAACGGCAGCAGCCAAATGATACTCTGCCACCCAGGCCATACCGCCCTGGATAATGGGGACCTCTGTGCCCAAAAGCTCAGTCAATCTGGTTTTCATAAAAACCTCCTCAAAAAAGCATAACGGCACGATTCACAAGGGAATCCTGCCGTTACATATTTACTGATGGCTCTCTACGTAATCGATAACATCCTGAACGGTGGAGATGCCTTCAAGATCCTCTGAAGGGATCTCTACACCATACTCTTCCTCAATAGCCATAACCAGTTCAAAAAGGTCAAGAGAATCTGCATTGAGATCATCCGTGAACTTCGAGTCAGCGGTAATGGTGGAAGCATCAATGCCAAGCTGGTCTGCAATGAGCTCTGAAATCTTCTCTAACATACTTTAATCTCCTTTTCATTAATAATAATGATAAAAAAATGTTCGACTATCAAACTATATCTATATCTAGTGCTCATGTCAAGTAAAATTGCGCATATATATGCCCGAATCTGCAAAACTACCGGAAATAAACGGGTACACCCAGGTTATATCTTTCCGCATCGGCGCAGCTTTTCAGGAAACCGGCGAAATATGCGTCGGTGTCGGAAAAGGTCTGGGTGATCTCGTATCTGTCATATCCCTTCCCGGAATATACCGAATACATGATATCATCCGAACCGCTTTCCTTTAAATAGTCCACGTATTCCTGAGTCACCAGAGGGGCCTTTTCATCCGGATCCGCCGCATACAGATCCGGCAGGCCGAAGCAGTGCAGTATCTCATGGGCCACGATGGCCGAGGAGATCTTTTCATTTTTCATATGCGCATATAATAAGGAAAACTCATCTTCGGGATCCGAGGGATGCATCCACATATAAGTGGTACCCGGATACTGATATCCTTCAGGAGCATTTATATAGAAGAGATATATTATCCCGCTGCATCCCAGCTCCTTCATCAGTCCTTTTCGTTCACCGGTCATCTCTTCCGATAACAGATACTCATCCACAATGTCGGTATCATGGATCTCCCCCGACAAAGAAGCATCAAAGCTTTCGTTTTTGATCAGCCGTTCATCCTGAGTCTGTCCTGAATATACAAATTCAATTTCCTCTCCATAACGGGAAAAATTATCCTGTATATAATTACATGCGTTTTTTAAGATTTTCAGGAAGTAGTATCTCTCCTTTTCATCATTTCTATTCCACTTGTAATTTATATCGTCCGCCATAATGGTAACGACCGCTATTTTCCCTCTCGGATACCTTGCCCATCCATAGCGTCCGGACCGGAGCCCGCTTCGGAAAAACAGGATCGATAACAGTACCAAAACGATGATTATCATCACGCCCTTAGTTTTTTTAGTCATAGATTAATTTATTCACTCCATTTTGCTCTTTGTAGTGTCAGCCCAACCGGTCAAGACGATCTCACATCCAACCAAAATATATTTTTTCCGGAATTCCCTGTTTTTATGCCACTTTGACTCAAGTGGTCAGCTGCAATTTTTACTTCAGTTCCTGCACATCAATTTGTTGACCCAACAGGTCTGGCATTCAAAAGTTCATGGCTTCATAAAACTTTTCACCAAAATCCGTTAAATCAGGCAATGAGATAACACTCATACGAGAAATGATAGCCTGTAATTTTTCCATAATAATATCGGCTGTTTTCTCTTTTTTAACAGCCTCCGTAACTCCTTTGAGGGACGAATTGCCAAGGACACATATCCTGTCTCCGGGCACTCCCGGCAAAAGGCCCGTTTCAATTATATCATCTGTTTTCAGATGATATCCAAAAACGCCCGTTATGTAAATATGGGCAGGGAACTTTCCATCATTTCCGTATCGAAGCAGATATTCGGCCCCGCAGGCAACAGCCGCTTTGGCCAGCTGAATGTCACGGATATGCTTTTGCAAAAGAACATGCCCGTTTACGGGATATCCCTGTTCAAAAAACTCATCCTTTAACAATCCAAACCTGTCTATGGCACCGTTTCGAAGACCCGTAGCTATCAGAGAGAGCATATCAGAGCCTTCCAGATCCAGCGCGGCGTCACCGGCAAAAGCCGGACCGGCGCTGGCAGAAAGGCAGATATATCTGTCCTTTCGACGAAGTACCATCTCCGCATTCGTCCCCAGATCGATCAAAAGATAGTCTTCATCATCATATCCGGGACGGTTCTCCACATAATAAATCCCCGAAACCACATCGGAACCGATAAAGGCGGATGTTCCCGGGAATACATATATATCATAAGACTCCAGCCTGAAACTCTCTCCTCCCAGGCTCACCGGCGAAAACGGCGCTCTTCCCAGGGACGAGGTATCATAACCCATAAGAAAATGTATCATGGCCGTATTGGCTGCAATAAACGCGCCCTTCATGCATCCGTCTTCATCAAGACTCTTAAGATTATCCAATATGCATTTTTGCGTAATATCCCTTATTTCATCTTCCCGGCCTGTCTGAGCCACACTCATGCGGCTGATCACATCCGGGCCGAAACGGACCTGAGGATTGCGGCAGGTCCTTGTTAAGCCCTTATAATAAAAGACCACAGAAGTAGTCCCAAGGTCAATGCATGCAAAATTATGTAAACCATTATTATCATGTTTTTCAGCTATATCCGCTGCTTGGTCTGATCCTGACAGCCCGGATTCAACTTTATGTAAACCGGTCTCCCTGTCCGACGCATCAAAGTTTATCACGTCACCGTCCCGGGCAATGCTGTTGCAGGATAAAAGCCGCAGTTCATCGCCCATCCTCAAAACATCGCAGACACATCTTCCACAGCCTCCCTTTTTTGCGCAGGGGGTGAGATCACAGTCAAAATATTTATATACCAAATCAAGAATAGAGGCTGACGGATCAGCCTCTACTTCTTTTGTTACATTTGAATAGGTTATTTTAATCATCTGTCATGCTACCTGAACTGGTTTGCGGCTTCATCATAAGTATAACCGCTCGCCTTTAGCAGCGCAACTATTTCATCCTCCGATGCATCTTCACCCTCGCACAGGTCCTCCAAAGAACCGTAGCAGTCCCTCAGCTTGGTGTTTATCACGCTGAGCAGTATCATCGGATCACTTGGTAATGCCATATCAACTCCTCCTTCTGGCCGCCGGTTCACCGTTTTCCAGATATATCTCGATGGTGTCACCCTGTGAAACCTTATCCTCCAGGATCAGTCTGGCGCTTAAGGTCTCCACATATTTCTGCATGAACCGTTTCAATGGTCTGGCTCCGTATACGGGATCAAAACCGTTCTGAGCCATAAACTCTCTGGCTTCATCAGTCAGGATAACAGATAACTCACGATCAGACAACCTTTCATTAAGCTCCGCAGTGAGAAGATCCAGGATATTTCCGATATCACTGCGAGTCAGAGGCTTAAAGAGTATGGTTTCATCAAGCCGGTTCAAAAACTCAGGCCTGAAGTGCATCCTCAGCTCATTAAGGACCTCCTCCCTGGCTTCATCGGCAATGGTACCATCCTCTCTGATACCCTCAAGAAGAACGGGAGCACCGATATTGGAGGTCATGATGAGAATGGTATTCTTGAAATCCACGGTCCTGCCCAGAGAGTCAGTGATACGTCCGTCATCAAGAACCTGAAGCAGCACGTTGAACACATCGGGATGGGCTTTCTCTATCTCATCAAAGAGGACCACGCTGTAAGGTTTCCTGCGGACCGCCTCGGTCAGCTGGCCGCCCTCTTCATAGCCCACGTATCCTGGAGGAGCTCCTATGAGCCTAGATACGGAAAACTTCTCCATATATTCAGACATGTCAAGTCTTACCATATTTGACTCATCATCAAATAAAGCCTGGGCCAGAGCCTTTGCCAGTTCGGTTTTACCCACACCCGTGGGGCCAAGGAACAGGAACGAACCTATGGGCTTTGACGGGTCCTTGATCCCGGCTCTTGATCTGATTATTGCCTCAGTCACCTTCCTTACACCTTCATCCTGTCCCACAACTCTTTTGTGGAGCTGCTCATCCAGATGAAGAGTCTTGGCTTTTTCCCCTTCCGTAAGCTTCGAGACGGGGATACCGGTCCATCTGGAGACGATCTTTGATATCTCCTCCTCCGTAACGCCTTCGTGAACATACGTTAACTCGCCGTTTTTCAGTTTTTCTTCCTCTTCCGAAAGCCTTGCCTTCAATTCCGGCAGCCGTCCATAGGAAAGCTCACCCGCCTCCTCATATTTTCCTTCCCTCTGGGCTATTTGTATACGTGCGTTAACTTCTTCTATTTCCTCTCTGAGCTTTGAAAGACGGTCTACGCAGGCCTTTTCATTATCCCATTGGGCTTTTCCGGAGGCGAAATCTTCCCGAAGCTGTGCCAGCTCCTTCTGGATAGTCTCAAGTCTTTCCTTACTGAGATTGTCTTTTTCCTTCTTGAGGGCCGCCTCTTCTATCGTCAGCTGCATGATCTTCCTGTTCAGCTCATCAAGCCCTGCCGGCATGGAATCAAGTTCAGTCTTTATCATGGCACAGGCTTCATCCACCAGGTCAATGGCTTTATCCGGCAAGAACCTGTCCGAAATATACCGGTCCGACAAAGTCGCTGCGGCTACCAGAGCCGCATCGGCTATCTTTACGCCGTGATAAACCTCATATCTCTCCTTTAACCCTCTGAGAATGGATATGGTATCCTCCACAGTGGGCTCATCTACGCTGACAGGCTGAAAACGTCTTTCCAGGGCCGGATCCTTTTCTATATATTTCCTGTATTCATCCAGGGTAGTGGCTCCTATACAGTGAAGCTCTCCTCTGGCCAGCATGGGTTTTAACATATTACCGGCATCCATAGCGCCTTCGGTTTTTCCGGCGCCTACTATGGTATGCAGCTCGTCGATAAAGAGAATGATCCTGCCTTCGGATTTTTTTACCTCCTCCAGCACGGCCTTGAGGCGTTCCTCAAACTCGCCCCTGTACTTGGCCCCTGCCACCAGGGCGCTCATATCAAGGGAGAATATCCGTTTATTCTTCAGACCCTCGGGGACGTCGCTGGCCGCGATACGCTGGGCCAGTCCCTCAACCACAGCCGTCTTGCCGACGCCGGGTTCACCTATAAGACAGGGATTGTTCTTCGTCTTCCTGGAAAGGATACGTATCACATTCCTGATCTCATCATCACGGCCGATAACAGGGTCCAGCTTCTGGGACAGGGCTTTCTCGACCAGATCCTGGCCGTATTTTACAAGCGTATCATAGGTAGCCTCCGGATTGTCGGAAGTCACCCTCTGATTTCCACGCACGGTAGACAGGGCTGTAAGGAATCTCTCCCGTGTGATCTTGTACTCCCTGAAGATCTCCTTAAGTCCCGGATTCGGGTTTTTGATCAGTGAAAGGAAGAGATGCTCCACAGACACATATTCATCTCCCATGGCCTTAGCCTCATCCTCGGCAAAAACCAGGGCTTTGTTAAGATACTGTCCCGTCACCAGCTGGCCGCCGCTGACCTTTGTACGCTTTTCAAGGGCCTTACGGCTGCTCTCCTCAAAATAAGACAGTTGAATGTCCATCTTTTCGATCAGTTTGGGGATCAGACCATCCTCCTGCCTCAACAGAGACATCAGAAGATGTTCCTGCTCTATCTCCTGATTGCCAAACTCATAAGCGATCTTTTCGCAATCATTGATGGCTTCCATTGATTTCTGCGTAAATTTTGAAATATTCATACGAACACCTCCCTTCTTTTTAAACGATGATATCACTTTTGTTAGCACTCGTCAAGAGCGAGTGCTAACATTTTTTTTTATTTTATTTATAATTTGGATATTTCCGTCATATATGCTAAAATCAAGCAGGGTAAACACCCGGCACGGCCGGAAGACATGGAGAAACTTAAATGGAAAATCTGATGATCGCAACAAATGCAGTGATCCCTTTCATCGTATACCTGCTTGCAGGTCTGATCTGCAAAAAATCCGGTCTGGCAAAGGAAGACTTTCTTAAGACACTTAACGGTTTTGTATTTCGTGCCTTCTTTCCTTTCATCATGTTTAACAATCTGTACGATGTGGACTTTTCCACCATGAAAGACAGTTTTTACGTTCCTTTCGCCATGGTAATGACCATCATCCTCATCCTTCTCGCCATGATACTGGTCCCTTTGTTTGAGAAAAAGGATTCCAGAAAAGGCGTGATAATACAGGCCATATTCAGAGGAAATACCGTACTCTATGCCATTCCCCTGGTAGAAAGCGTATACGGAAACGAAGGTGCCGTAAAAGCCAGTATAATGGTAGCCTTTATCGTTCCTCTCTACAATATCGTCTCCGTAGCCGTTCTGGAACGCTACAGGGGCGGACATATCCCCATAAAACAATTGATCCTTAACATATTCAAAAATCCACTGATCGTAGGTGCCATCGCCGGTATTCTTTTTAATCTGCTGCCTGTGACCATGCCCCAATGCCTGAGATCACCCATAGCCCAGCTGTCAGGTATGGCTACGCCCCTCTCCCTCATAGTACTGGGAGGCAGTCTTCACATGTCAAGCCTGAAAAAAGACAGGCTGCCCATAATCCTGGTCACCATACTGAAGCTCATCATCACACCGGCTGTCATCGTCACCATAATGAGAGCCCTGAATTTTGATCCGGTAGAGCTTTTCGTGGTTTTCTCGGCTTTCGCAACTCCGGTAGCCGCAGCTTCCTATCCTATGGCTCAAAGTATGGGGGGAGACGCCGATCTGGCCGGAGAATATGTGGTGGTAACCACCCTGGTTTCCCTTCTGACCATCTTCCTGTGGATACTTTATCTCACAAGACTTTAAAAGCCGGCATCCTCATATGGAGATCCCGGCTTTCCATCTGTCTATATCTTCCACCAGCTGCATGGTACGCATTTTTACGCCGTAATCGGTGAGATGCAGCGGCGAATCATAAAAATAATCATAATCAAACATGTAATCCGAAAAATCCGATATGATGGTACAGTCGAGCTCCTTATCCAGCTCATCCCTGAATTTTTTGTATACTTCGCCATCCAGGGAATACTCACCGTCCGCAATGGGACAGCCTGCCACCAGAAGGGTGGCCCCGGCCTCATTACAGTATTCATTAAGTTCGTTAAGACGGCTTACACACTCCTCACTGTACTCAGGTTCCTTCGGCTCTTCAAACTCCTCTATGGAGCATATCCGCTCAGGACGTGGATATACATTATCGCCGTATTCATTAAAGGCTGAACGGCAATATGCATCATTCGTCTCCGTATTTCCTTTTTTCTCAACATAGAGTCCCAGCGCTCTTTCTATATACTTAGGCATGCTGATCACCATGGCGGGAATATCCGCAGGGTCTATGACCCCCCAGTGATCATAATGATTTTCTATGGTGATCCAGGCCATTGCCGGATTTATGATCCTGCCCGTATCATCATAATCGGAATGACATACGATCACCAGATCACCTTTCCCTATATTATATTTAGCCATGTTTTCATGAAAGATGTTTCCCAGGTCTCCATGAAGCCCCAGATTCACCACATCCATTCCGGTCTTTTCGGAAAGAAGCGCAGAATCCATGCCAAAGGCAAGATTGGAATTGCCCACTAAAATGATCTTCGGCGATCTCAGGCTGACCAGCCGGTCCAGCTTATCCTCAAACGAGGCCTGATATCCGCCGGAATACTGAGGCGAAATGACCGTGATCACCGAGATGGTGATGAACGTATACACCAGCCCGGTAAGCAGCATATATACTATCAGCTTGATAAAAAACCTTTTCATACGTTAAAACTTAAAATAGATGAACCTGGCACTTTGGAATTCAGGCTTCATAAATACTATCACGATGGCAATAAAGATATAGAGGATCCATCTGACTATCCTGGGACGTCTGCTTACTATCTTCCACAGGTCTCTCTTCTGTCCCACCACATCATAAATGAACAATACAACAAAAGCGATCACAGGCTTGGCTCCGTCCCAGAGGGAATCTATCCCCAGCAGGATAAAGGTATCGGCCACAGTCACCCCCGCCTCCGGGGGGATCGCAGGTCCCGAACTGACAGCATTGCGAAATACCGTCAATGCCTCGTCTATGGTATCAGCCCTGAAGAAGACCCAGGCTGCGCTTATCAGAATGAAATCCAGAAGGATACGCAGCCATCTCATTGGTCTGGTTTTAAAGATACGGCCTTTTTCAAGATATGAGAAATGATTCTCAAATGTCAGGAACAGACCGTGCATCATGCCCCAGACTACAAAAGACCAGTCAGCCCCATGCCAGAGCCCGCTGACAAAAAAAGTGATCAGCAGATTGATATCACGCAGGAACGTACCCTTCCTGTTTCCTCCAAGAGGGATGTAAATGTAATCCCTGAGCCAGGAGGAAAGGGAGATATGCCAGCGTGACCAGAATTCCTTGATGGACAGGGACAGATAAGGAGCATCAAAATTCTTATCCAGATCTATTCCCAACAGCGCCGCAGAGCCGATGGCGATATCCGAATACCCGGAGAAATCACAATATATCTGGATGGAATACATAAATACGGCAAGCAGGACGGGCCAGCCCTTAAACATATCAAGCCTTGAATAAACGCTGTCCACGGTCAGTCCGAAAAGATCCGCCACCACCAGTTTTTTAAACAGACCCCAGGCTATGGTCTTAAGGCCCCAGGTTCCCTTCTCATAGGTAAAATCGCTGCCCCCGACTATTGCAGGGACCAGCTTCTGCTGTCGTTCTATAGGACCCGAAAGAAGACAGGGGAAAAACGAAAGACCTGCTGCCAGATGAAAGATATTCTCAAAGGGTTTGATCTTTCCCGAACGGCAGTCTATGACATAGGCAAGGGCGGAAAAGGTATAGAAGGAAATACCCAAGGGGACCGCTATATCCACCATATCGTAGCCTTCCACCCTGTGAAACGCCCTGACGAGCCTCATAATATTCTCTGTCAGAAAAACATAATATTTAAAATACAAAAGCGGGAGGATCGTGAATAATACGGCCAACAGATCCGAGAGTCTGCCTTTTCCCTTGACCGACCAGAAATATGAAAAGCCCGTGATATACAGCAGCAGCAACAGATATTCCGCCCCGGCAAAAGCATAAAACACATAGCCGGATATCAGAAGGATGATCCAGCGGTAAGTGCGGGGTACGATCCAGTACAGTCCGAAAACCACCGCCAGAAATATAGCATATTGAAGAGAAATAAAAGACATTTATCTATCCTTCCCAGGCACCGGTATCCTCACCGTTACTCACAGGTATTTGAGAACCTGCGGAAGTATTGCCGACATGTGGTCGTCAATGAATGAGAAATTCATCTCCCGGTAGCTCCAGGCTGCCCTTCCTATACCGAATTCATTGAATGTCTCCCCTATCATTTTGTACCAGGCCAGAATGTCATCGGGCGCCGCCAGATCTATCACTCCGTATTCGCCGCAATAGAGGGCCACATTTCTCTCTTCGGCTATCTTTACGGCCTTTTCGAAACAATGCTCGAAAAATTCCTTTCCCAGGACATGATCCCGGGGGAAGTCGGAAAAGCCCACGGATACCTGTTTGAGATAGCGGTCCGTCTGGGCCTGAAGGGTACCATAGTCGGCATCTATACCGATACGGAACGAAGTGTCCATACCCGGAGCCCAGTACGCCCCCTGATGGGTAAAGATAAGAGGCTCATAAAAATGAAAATTATAGACTATATTATCATCGTAAGGAGGGAGCAGATCGGGAAGGGCATCCACACTGTTATTCCAGTAGCCTCCCGTGAGAATGACAACCTTCGGAGCCAGAGCCCTGATCCGTTCAATACATTTCTTCGCTATACGGTTCCAGGAATCACAGTACTCCTTTTCGGTGACCTCGTTCAAAAGTTCAAAAGCCACATCGGCGCCGGAATTGCCATATCTTTTTGCCAGCTCTTCCCATAAACGGTAAAACCGTTCCTGAAACTTCTCATTTTCAAAAAATCCTTTTTCATTTTCTCCGAAATCAAAAGAAAATCCAAAGGTCTTGTGCAGATCCAGGACCATGTTAAGTCCGTATTTACGACACCAAAGGAGGGCCCTGTCTATATAAACAAAGCCCTCCTCCTTAAAACCGCCGTTATCATCTTCTATCAGTTCATAATCAATAGGCAGCCTGACATGATCAAGCCCCCATTTCGCAATGGTCTCAATATCCTTTTCCGAGATGAAACTCTCATAGCGCGATACGCTGTGATCACACTGTGAAAGCCAGCCCCCCAGATTTATTCCATGTTCAAAGCCTTTCCATCTTTTCATGATCCCGACTCCTTTCGGATGCAGCCACAAAAAATACGTTTTTATATTATACCACAAAATCATGGGGAAGGAAAAGCTGTTTTTAGCCGATTTAGTGTCTGTGGCCGCCTCCGCCTCCGCGATGTCCTCCGCTGTGATGACCTCCGCCGCCTCCGTGATGTCCTCCGCTTCCCGAGCTTCGGGGTGAATATACCCTGGTATGATCAGTCATCATGGAATGAACATCGGATACGTTACAAAATGAATCGCCCCCCTTGAGCATGATCTGATCCGTCGCCGGTTTAAGCCGGGACTTTTTATAAACGATCACAAAGGTTATAAAAAAGGCTATCAGAAGACCCAGGATGATATTACAGGCATATTTCATGGGCTGCGGAACCCTTTTGCCCTCAAGGACATTATGTATCTGTGTAAAGGCGTCCACGCAGCATCTAAGATAATTCCCGGGATTACAATAGGTATACACATTATCCGTTATGATATCACCGTATTTCTTTCCCAAAGCATCATTACAGTCCCCTTCCGAATAAATATAAAGCCATTCGGGGTCAATATAGAACAGAACTCCGTTCACCTCGGGGCCGAAATAGCTGAGATAATAGGATTCGCAGTATGAGCCCGGATCATAGGTATTACCTTCAGTCAGGAATACTGCATTACCATACTCGGTTATACCCTTCATGGTTTCCGCGAGAGCTTCTTTTTCAGCACTTGTCATTATGCCCCACCTCTCATCAATATACACACCGTAATGTGTATCCGGATTCACATATTTCGGCTCGGGAGCTGCGTATTCTGAGGCGGACACCACAACGGTCCCGGATACCAAAGCCATCAGGACACACAGCAACAGAAGGTTTTGCGTCAGTCTTTTTACAAAAGTTCTCATCACATATCACCTCCCCGTCTGTTCATCTGAGGCGGTTTCCTTAAGCAAAGCTCATTATTGCCCCTTACCAGATCACAGAAGGACAAAAGCACCATGACCATCGAAAAAATAGCAACGCCGTAATAATAGTAATCATGGACCGGATTAAAGATCGCTACGATAACCGCCGCCGCAACCGCCGTTATGGGTTTCAGCAGGACAGGGAGTTTTTCGGAAAAAGGCATATACATGACCCTCTTCCCCCTTTCGGTCTTCCTGCCTAAAGCCATCTTTAATGCAAACCTGACTGCAAAGATGCATGCCACTATCCCCACGGCCGCATATTTCAGTTCATCTGGCACATAATCAAAAGAATCCCATATGGCTATGACAAAATATAACCCCAGGATCAGTGACAGAACTGAAGGCAAACCATCGGCCTTCACTTCCTTATCCCTGAGTTTTGAAGCCGGCTGTGAAGAGACGACAGACATTTCTTCAGGTTCATCATCGGTCCTGACCATGCTGTTATACACTATGCCTTTGTCATCAAAATTCATTTTCCTGGTATATATCTGATCCAGCTGTTTGCTGAGCATCAAAAAAGAAAGGACCGCAAAGATCACCGCCCCCATCAAAATGATCTGCGGACTCAGAAGAAGAAAGGTATTCAGAAGAAATATGATGGGCAAAGCCAGAAGCAGTGAGCCCAGGATATATTTTTTGTAGTCCACGGGAAGATCGGCAGCCACCTTACCTGTCTGTCCGTTCACCACGGCATAGCTCACATGAGTACCGCCCTTATTCCTGATCGCAAGAAACCATACGGGAAAATAGCAAAGCCGGCCGGACATTCCGGCCTGTGCTCCGTCGCCCGTGGCCTTTGACAAAGACAGAGAATAATGCCCCAGCTGCTTCTGGAGCTGTCCGGATATCTCATCCTCTGCGATCTCGCAGGCCGCGCCTTCGTATATCCTGCAGGGCACGGTGCACCTGTCCGCATAAAATCCACTCAGAAAAACCTCGTCAAAATCCTTTGACTGCTGGGTATAAAAAGGGGCTATGGCACTGCTCATGGCGTCCGAAAAGGACGCCGATGCGTCAAAGGATATACCGCTGCACATAGCATCGACCTGGGCGTCTATGTCATATAATTCCGTATGCTTATAATCGCCCCTTCTATAGCTTCTTGTCCCCCTGACCCGGATCCGGCCCTCATGGGACACATCGTAACACCAGTAGGGCATATAAATACCCCGGAACATATTTACCGTAGTATCCTGTTTCATATGATCCGGAGCAAACAGCGCTTTTTTTACCGTGTCGATATAGCTCTGTATCGCCTTTTCCTTTGAAATGGCAAAGGGTATGATCTTTTCCGGCCGTTCCACGCTTTCCAGCCTCTTGTCCAGCGTGACTGCGGATGCGCCGCAATAACTGCAGAAGGTCGCGGCCGTGTCGTCATCCCACAGGATCTCACCGCCGCACTGGGGACAGGTATATATCACAGTTTCAAGATCCGTGACGTTCTCACTGCCCTTTCCTGCCATGACTTCAGCCGGTTCAAGAGATGACTCGCAATAATCGCACTTCATCTTCTGACTGTCAGGATCGAACCTCATAAATGCGCCACAGCTTTTACAGATTACCATATTCTCTCCTTTTATTATGCATCTTCCTGATGCCCTGTTCCAAACAACAGCCCGACCTGCCGGTCAGAATGCCGTGGTCTTTCCCACATATGCAGTATCATCCAGACGCTGTCTCTCCACAAGAGATGTGAAGAACCCGTTATTGGCAATGAGTTCCTCGTAGCTGCCGTCTTCAATTATCTTTCCGTTATCCAGAACTATTATCCTGTCACACTCTTTTATTGTGCTGAGTCTGTGTGCGATAACGAGCCTTGTGCATTTCATCCTGTCCAGAGCCTTCGACACCTGCATCTGGGTAATATTGTCAAGGGCACTGGTGGCCTCGTCAAACATAAGTATCCTGGGCCGGGGCGCCACTGCCCTGGCTATCATAAGCCTCTGACGCTGTCCTCCGGATATACCGCCCTGTCCCTCCGAAATAACGGTATGCATCCCCATGGGCATCTGTCTGATATCATCCGCAAGACCGGCAAGCTCTGCGGCTTCCCATGCATGTTCCAGGGACAGTCCGGGAGAAGAGATCACTATATTCGAATATATATCGCCCATGAAGAGCTTTCCGTTTTGAAGCACACTTCCGATATGGCTTCGAAGCGACTTAAGGTCAAGGGAATTCAGATCCTTACCGTCATAATAAACCGCACCTTTCTGGGGCTTTTCAAAACCCAGGAGTATGCTCATAAGCGTCGATTTACCGCAGCCTGTTTTTCCGACTATGGCCACGTACTGGCCGGCGCGTATCTTAAGACTCAGATCGTCCAGCACCGGCGGCATATCGTCCCTGTACCGGAAAGTAACATTGCAAAGCTCTATGTTTCCGGAAAGAGATGTCACCATGGCTTTGTTCTCATTCACCTCGGGAACCGCCGAAAGAATGGGGGCAGCCATCTCCAGCACCGGTTTTATCTGTGCCAGTCCCGAAGCCAGAGCCCCAAAGGATAAAAATGCACCGCTTACCATACCGTACGCCGACATAAATGCATAGTATTCGGGAACCGATACGCCCTCGCTGACCGCACCATAGTACAGGATCATGGTTCCCACCAGGGTAACGGCCACGGAAAATACATTCTGCAGTTTCAGGAAAAGAGGGGGATTATACGCCAGGGAAGCACTCCTGGAATAGAGCATTCCCCATTTTGAGAAAGCTCTTTTTTCGGCTCCTGCCAGTCTGATCTTTTGTATTCCGGTAATAAGCGAGTGACAAAGCCCGCTCTCCTTCGCCGCATATTCCATACGCTTCCTGGATACCCCGATCTGCATCACAACCGTGATCAGCGAGATCAGTGTCGTGGACAGAAGGATCAAAAGCGACGGGATCACCAGGGAGGGAGTGTAAACAAAGATCTGTGAGATATATGCCAGTGAAAATACACTTGTAAGTCCCATGGATATTGCGGTCCCCACCAGCTGCTGGGCAAGGGAACTGATATAATTCAGACGGTCAGCCAGTTCACCCGAACTGTATTCCTTGAAAAAAGAGGCCGGAAGCGATAATACCCTCATCACGGCTGCCGCCTCCACCGAGAGATTCATTTTTGTAATGATCCGTTTCGAAGCCAGATCCCTGACCAGGCCGAACAGACTGGCAGACAACGAAGCACAGATCATATAAACGGCCATGGAAGACAGCACCGAAATACTGTGGGACATAAGTACTTTTGAAAACAGAACAGCATTCAGTCTCGGCATGAGCATACCTGTCATGGTAGCCGCCATGGTAGCCGCGACCAGCATGGCCAGATCCGACGGCGCCATCTGTTCCAGGATATACTTCAGAAAAACGACTATGGACATGCTCTTCAAAGGAAAGGGCTTGTAAAATGCAATAGCATCTTCCTCGATAAGCTTTTCGGTATTCCGGTTTATGGTCACATATTTATCGTTTTTCCGGTCATAAAACCTGTAACCGCTGATCCCGCAGGGGACGAGGGCAACCACGCTGCCATCGCTTTTTAAGGTGCCCAGCATGGCGCCGTAGGCATCCCTATACCAGCCGCGCTCCAGTCTTACGGACCGGGTCATGATACCGTGGGGACGGAGCAGGTACTCCAGCACTTCCCCCATATCCTTGATCTCATCCGGAACCTCGGCAGCTTTCAGATGATAATATTTAAGGATCTCCCCTATGGCGTCAGCAGTCTGCACGCTGTCATCATTCAGGGCATCATAAAGCCGCCGGCCCATAACAGCACCGGCGATCGCCTGAAATGAATCCTCAAACATTTCGTGATCCGTATTCTTTCTTTCACGTATCTGTTCGCCAAACCAGCCCATGTATCAATCTTCCTATTCGTTCGTCACAAGGCGTTTGTACATACCGTCCAACGCCATCAGTTCATCATGAGTACCTCTTTCGGCAATCTTTCCTTTGTCGAGAACGATTATCTCATCACAGTCGCGTATGGTGGAAAGCCTGTGGGCAATGACCACACAGGATATGCCCCTGTCCTTTATGGACCGTACCACGTCATATTCGGTGCGGGCATCCAGCGCGCTGGTAGCCTCATCCAGAATGACAAGGGTAGGATCCTGAGCCAGCACCCTTGCGATCTCCAGCCGCTGTCTCTGGCCGCCCGACAGATCTCTGCCGCCTTCGGTCAGTTTATACTGATATCCGCCTTCCCTTTGCATAATGTCACTGTGAAGGCTGGCGTCCTTTGCCGCAAGTATCATCTCAAAATCTTCAATGGAGTTATCCCACATCTTTATATTGTTTGCTATAGTATCCTCAAAAAGAATGATATCCTGATCCACCACCGCAACCGATCCGGTGAAAACACTTCTGTCTATATCCGAAATCTTTTTACCGTCGAAAAGGATCTCCCCGCTCCAGGGTTGATACAGACCGGAGATCAGTTTTGCAAGAGTCGATTTACCGCAGCCGGAAAAACCGACAAAAGCGACTCTTTCTCCCTTTTTGAGATCCAGGGAAAAATCTTCGATCAACGGGGATTCAAGGCGTGAATAACCAAAGGTCACATTTTTCATTGAAAGACTGCCGGTCAGCTTATCCAGATCCTCACTGTCACTTTCATCTTCAAAAACCGGAGCTTCGGGATACTTCATCACATCTTCTATACGCTCCATACCCGTCTTCATCTCCTGAAGTATACGCCCCGCTCCTATCAGCTGGTTTACGGGTCCCAGAAAAGCCACAAGAAAGCCCTGGAAAGCCATTATCATACCCGGGGTAAACTGTGACCTCATGGTGAGCCAGACTCCCAGGATAAGAACGAGGACATTTACGATCCCGTCTATTGCCAGAGGGATAACTCCCATACACATATCCAGGCTTATAAGACGGGCATTCTGGGTATTAACCGATGCCTGATATCCTGCCCATCTTTCAAAATAACCGTTTTCGGCTCCGCTGGCCTTGATGGTTTCGATCATATCCATGGCTCCCACAGTCGCTCCGGACAGCTTTCCTTGATCCCTCATGACCACACGGGTTATATTCACACGTTTTTTGCTGATAAAATAAGATACGGCCAGATTTATAAAAACAGCCGAAAGGCCGACGATGGTAAGCAGAAGAGAATATCTGACCATTACCACCAGATAAAGTATCATCATCACAGTATTGAGGACAAGAGGAGCAAGGGTATTGACCAGCTGGCCCGCTATCAGGGCGTTTCCCGTTTTTCTGCCCTGAATATCTCCGGCCATGCGCTGGGAAAAGAATTCCATGGGAAGCCGCAGGATCTTCCACATATAGGTGGAATTGCCCACGGAAGATAACTTACCGTTGATCCTGAGCAGATATACAGCCTGGATCCAGGCCGCTGTTATCTGTATGATGCAGAGAACCGAAAGGGCAACAAAAAAAGGAACAACCCATGACGGATTGGTCCCGGGAAGCAGACAGTCCATAAAAACTCTGGAAAAACCGGAATTGATAATGCCGGAAAGAGCAGTGATGACAGTGGTCATGACCACAAAAACAACAGCCGGGCCCGTTCCCTTAAGCCTTTCTTTGGCAAAAGACAATACGGAATCCGGCTTCCCCCCGGGTTCAAAATCATCCGAGGGTTCAAACATGAGCACGATCCCGGTAAAGGCTTCGTCAAAACGCTCGGAGGAAACGGAATAACTCCCCCTTGCCGGGTCATTGAGATAGACCTTGTTTCCCTTAAATCCGTCGCATACCACGAAATGATTGAATTCCCAGTGGATGATACAGGGAAAAGTACCGTTTTCCCTGAGCTCGTCAGGCTCAAAACGATATCCCTCCACATTCATCCCATATCTTCTGGCGGCTCTCAGCAGATTTCTGGCATTGGATCCATCACGGCTGACTCCGCAATCGGCACGCACCTGTTCAAGCGGCAGCCATTTGTCATAATAAGCCAGGATCATGCAAAGACAGGCAGCCCCGCATTCCAGAGCTTCCAGCTGCATTATAACGGGTACTTTGACAACGCCCTTTTTTTTGGGCTCCTTTTTTCTTCCTGCAGGCATAGTCACACCGGTTAATTGATAACGAATTCAATAGGATGTTTTTTCGTAGTCGAGCCATCGGCTTCCTTCGGAGAAACCGTACCGAAAACGCACCATATCAGCATACCTGCCAACAGGATGAGCAAAGCCGTCAAAACCAGCCAGACCGAAGGGGTCGTCACACGGATATAGTCATTTAACTGTTCCGGAGAAGAAACCTTCTCCAGGCTTTTTTTTCTGAAAAGATCACTCATCTTAATTCCACATCCTTCGTACAGATAAAAAAGGTCTTGTTTTATCCGTCAAATGATAGTACAATATACAAGTTCGTATCACCCGGATCCGGGTGATGTCATGGAGACGTATCGAAGTGGTCATAACGAGCTCGACTCGAAATCGAGTTGTCGGTTTATCCCGGCACGTGGGTTCGAATCCCACCGTCTCCGCTGCAGCCCCCCGGCAGGATGCCGGGGGCAGTTTATTTTATACGGAAATATCAATGTCTGATGATAATAGTCATATCCACCTTATCTCTCTTAACACCGACGGTAACCTCATCTGCGATACTTGCCACGATGGATTTCTCCAGTTCGTCCCTGGCCTCCTCTGCGGATGCTTCATCCTGGTCATCGATGGCCTCCCTGTACTGTGACAGTGACCAGATGGCACAATGATCCATGGATACGGAGGAATCCGATCCCATAAAGCCATAGTCTATAAGGGTCCCGTCATACTCCTGTCTCATGCTCATGACACTGTCATAATTCAGGATACCGTTTTCTATGATATCGCTGATCTTGCCCATGAAGCCCTTTACCGCCGCGTTTTCTCCGGAGGTGGATATGCTTATGAGCTCGCTCTTTTTGTCCGCGTCCATAATGGTCTTTGCTGTGAGGCAGATCCTGCATTCATTCTCAGTACCCTCAAAATGGAGAAGCGCCTGATAATCGGGAAGCATGGCTCCCACCATACCGAGAGTCTCCTCCGTCAGCAGTCTCATATGCAAAGCCTTTTTACCCTTGAGATCGATCTTCTTCAGAAAAGAATCCACCATCTCAAGGGCCTCGGATATCTGAGGGGTTTTGTTGTTAACCACCATATCATCAGTAATCAGTGTAAACATAGGTCATACCTCCATTTGATTAATAGGAAACACTTACAATCCGCTAAAGATTATATCACATAATCATAAATTTTGATATAGGATAATACCTTCTTATCATAGCGAAGATATCACTACCGCAGCAAACACCAGAAGGCAGCCCACTATCTCTTTTACGCTCAGGGTCTGATGCAGGAAATAAAATCCCGCAAGTACCGAAAAAACAGACTCCAGGCTCATGATAAGAGAAGCCACCGTAGGCTGACAGTTCTTCTGTGCCACCATCTGCAGGGTATAGCCCGCCGCTCCCGATAATATTCCCAGATATAAAAGGGGCAGTATGGCGGCCTTTGCCGCAAAAGGATCAAAGGATTCAAAAACAAGCATACCCAGAAAACCCGTGAGGGCCTGAACAAAGAACTGTATGTTTGAAAGCAGTAAGATATCATCAACCTTTTTCGAGAAATGATCGACACACATGATCTGAAAAGAAAACAGCACGGCACATAAGAGGACCAGCGCGTCTCCCTTTCCTATGACAAAGCCTTCCTTCACGCTTATGAGATACACGCCGCCAAGGCCCAGAAAGGAACACAGCCATATCCTGAGCGAAGGTTTTTTACCCACAAACAAGCTGAGAACAGGGACCAATACCACATACATGGCGGTTATGAAGCCGGTCTTCCCCGCAGTGGTATATTTAATGCCCGCCTGCTGGGCTATGCTTGCCAGTCCCAGCCAGAGGCCGCACAGTAAACCTCCGAGAAGATAAACCTTTATTTCGGGCTTTTTCCTTTCAGCACGACGCAAACGTCTTTCGTTAAATACGGAAACAGGCACCATGACTATGGCGGAGATAAGACTGCGGTAAAACACGAAGCTCCAAGGTCCGAGATACCCGGTACCTATACTCTGGGTGACAAAGGAGATTCCCCAGATAAATGAAGTGAGCAAAAGCAAAAGATAACTGAGCAATACCGGATTTCTATCTTTATTCATAAGATCAAAAACGGGCCGATGCTTCTAACGCATATCGGCCCGTCTCATTCTCCTCTCTATCGCGGCGAACAGCAAAGTCAGCATTTTTACCACAATAAGGTATATAACCGCCGCTCCTATCAGCGGCATGAATGCATCATAGGTTCTGGACGCGATCTGATTGGCTGTCCTGGTAAGGTCAGACAATGAAACATAACCCACGATAGCCGTCTCCTTGAGCAGGACGATAAATTCATTGCCAAGGGGAGGCAGGGCGGTTTTAAACGCCTGCGGCAGTATGATATGCCTGTAGGTCTGGGACGCGGATAAGCCCAGAGACCTGCCGGCTTCCATCTGTCCCTTATCCACGGATAGGATGCCCGCCCTTATTATCTCGGCCACATAGGCTCCGGAATTGATCCCGAAGGAAAGGCAGGCAACCAGAACACCGTTTTTTGAATTTGCCATAATGACAAACCACATTATCAAAAGCTGGAGCACGCTGGGAGTGCCTCTGATGACATCTATGTAAAAATCCGCGAAGATACTCAGTATGGTCCTCTTTCCGTCGGGACGCTCGTGAAGCTTCATAAAGGCCAGCGCAGTACCTATTATCACACCCAGCACCGCAGCGATCACAGCCACCTTAAATGTCAGAACAAAGCCGCTGAGATAGAGCTTCCACCTGTCCGCTGTTATAAATGCCGCCTCGAAACGGCCGGCAGTTTTTGAAAACCATTCATTCATAGAAATCCGATCACTCAGCCTCTTCGATATATTTCTTTACAAGTTCATCAAAAGTTCCGTCAGCCTTAAGCTCCTCAAGAGCCTTGTTAACTGCGGGGGTGAGGGATGAATCCTTGGGAAGGGCTATGGCGTACTGCTCATTCTCAAAGCCAAACTGAGAACCCTCCAGTGCCACTACCTGACCCTCAAAATTTGACTCAAAAACAAGAGCGGGATTCTTATCAACTATGACCGCATCATTCTTTCCGTTCACCAGATCATTGACGGCATCCACAGCCTTATTGTAGGCATTTACCGTTGCTCCGTCGATATCATCCTCGGCGATAAAGTTACCGGTGGTACCGAGCTGCACGCCGATGTTTTTGCCTACAAGATCCTCGGCGGCCGAGATATCGGAACCTGCGGGAACCAGAACATACTGAACTGCATCATAATAAGGATCCGAGAAATCCACTGTCTCAAGTCTCTCCTCAGTGATGGTCATGCCTGCAATGGCGCCGTCGATCTTTGAGCCGATGGCGGTTACCAGAGAGGAAAACTCCATATTCTGGATCTCCACTTCCACTCCCATCTTTTCGCCCACTGCCTTGATCAGGGCCATATCGAAACCATCGGGCTGTCCGTCGTCTCCCACATATTCAAAAGGCGGAAACTCGGCGTTTGTACCTATGATCAGTTTACCTTTTTCAATAGTCTCCAACCCGGAAGCCTGTCCGTTATCACCGGATGATGCAGGCGTATCAGGTTTTGCCGCGCAGCCGTAAAGGCAAAGGGTACTCATGCATACAACAAGCGCAAGAGCCTTAATAAATGATTTTTTCATAATGATCCTCCTGAATCTGAATTAAAAGATATCCGATAGATAATACCATTAAACGTAAAAAAACACAATATCCCTGATGACTATATTCTCAAATATCGCTTCCGTCCCACACAAAGTCCGTCTTCAGACCATACCTGAATCTCAGGGCGTAATGTAAAAAAGGATAAAAGACCGGCGCGGCAGATCCGGTAAACATCCGGAAAATGAGGGATGAACCGGATACACTGCGATACAGATGAGGTACTTTTTTTTCAAGACGTTTAAGGAACCTTCTGCTCATGGCAAATCCCCGTCGGGAGATCTTTTTCATATAGTATAGCTTCAGCTGTGTGTAGACCAGCTCCCTGATCATGATCCCAATGAGGCGCCTGTTCCCATGTTCCAAAGAAAGCCTGTAAAGATCACAGCATCTGAACAGGACCTTCTCGTGATCCATGAAATGATAAAGCATATTTTTAATTTCCACACTCTGCCCAGGTCTGTCCAGATAATGAATATAAACGGGGAAATGCGACACATATATGCTTTTCGCACCGCAAAGCGCCATGGCTGTAAACTCTGCATCAGTATACAGGCAGTTTTCCGGCAGAAGATGGCCGGGGGGACGAAGGCAGGAGGTCCTGACAGTCAGGGCATGCATGGAAAGAGCCTTTGAAGGCCTGAGTTCATCCGGAGGATACAGACCGCTCCCGTAACCGGAAAACACATCATAAAGGATCCTTTGGTCTCCCTTATCCCTGTAAAAGGGATTCACCAGAATATCCGCCTCACAGCCGCGAAGCAGCTTTTCCAGTTTTTGAAAACCCTTTATATCAAACCCGTCATCCGCATCCAGCAATCTGAAATACCGGCCTTTCGCCTCCTTCAGCGCCCTGTTGACCACCGAACCGTATCCCCCGTTTTGCTTTTTGATCACCCTGACGATACCGGGATACTCTTCTTCATATTTTTTGGCAACGGAAAACGTCCCGTCATCGGAACCGTCATCTACCAGAAGCACCTCGATCTCATCCGGCCGCCGGCCAAAGCCCAGGACGCTGTCCAGGGCGCGGGGAAGATACTCCTCCATATTATAGGCGGCGATGGCCACCGTGATCTGTTTTTCTGTTATTGGATTCTTTTTCATAGATCACTTTACATTATCAGATTCTTCGCTACGCTCAGAATGACAAAAGTCAGCTTATTTTTCAGATCCCGGATCTTTCCTGAACAAGTAGACCAGTTCCTCTGTCTCCCTGCTTTCATCCACCTCATACCTTCCGGCGATCCATTTTCCGAAAACATTTTCCTGCAAAAAGACATTGATATCACCGGTCTTTGATTTGTCGGCCACAATGATATCGGGGCTCTCATGCCCAAAATCGTCATAATAGTATATCCACTGTTTCCCGTAGGGAATGGCATCTATCATTGTACAGCCACAAGCCTTTCCCTGTGTAAAAAGATTGATCACGGTATCATCCGTCAGAAACAGGACCGAGTCCCCGGCCTTTGTTTCGCCTGCGATGCTCTTTAGTTTGTTCACATATGAAGCCAGCTCATAGGGATAAACATGAATGCCCTTCTCGGGTCCCTCCTCTGTCACTTCCCTTTGCTCGGATATACACGCCGGGACCGTACCGTCCACCACAACAAAATATCCCTTATATACGATCAGGCTGAAAACAAAACATATAATGGCCGGAACCGCAAAACAGGACAGTTTTTCCTGCCTGTACAGCATGATAACCACTGCCAGGATGCCCGGGATAAGATAGGATGCGCTGACCTCCAGTCCCAAAAGCGAAGAAAAAACAACTATGAAATATATGAACAGATTCGGGATATAAAACACATAAAACAATTCCCTGTTTTCCCTGTCTTTATTCTTAAGATAGAGATAAAATCCCGATAAAAAAAGTACTATATATCTGGTATTGAGGCCATAAGGACCGGAGCTTCTTCCAAGTATGTTCGCAGCGAGGATCACGACGAAAAAAGTATTGCCGATACGGAAACGATACTCACCACCGGATCCGTTCTTTTCTTTCTGACTTTGTCATGCAGGAACCATACCATGGCCGAAGCCAGGATCACGGGTATTCCCCTGCCGCAGATCCTGATGCATTCCCTGCCCAGCATCATAAGCTTTTCAATATTGTTGACATGCTTTTCATCCGAAATGATATACGGGATCACCCTGATCAGTTCTCCCATGGATATACCCCTTAGTACATACCACATAAAAGGCAGGGCAGTACAGATACACCCCAGGGAGAAAAAAACAGGATCGCTTTTTCTTTTCGTCAATATATAAATGCATACAAGAATGACCGGAAAGACCGCCACCATCGTGGGATAGGCCCATACCGCAAGGGCGAAAAAAACGCCGGATAAGAACAGTTCCTTCCCTGAACCGGCCCTGTACAAAAAAAGCATGGACAAGGTCACAAAGAGATACATCATCTGGGCATACTCAAAATCAGCCACCCATTTCGGCATAAAATTAAAAACCAGCAAAGCACAGAGCCAGGAAAGAAAGATATCATATTTTCCTTTTTTCCTGAAGATCACATATGTGATACCGGCAACGATCCCCTGTACTGCCACACTCATGATCCTCAGAAAGACAAATACCCCCTCATAAGTGCCTGTCAGAAGAAGATACGGTTTCATGAACACTGCGGCGTAAACAGCCGTGGTCTGATGCATCTCCCACATATCCCCAAACAGCCTGTCTCCGTTGGTAAGCCTCAGACCCATGGCCACTAAGTATTCCTCGTCGTTGAATACCCCGTAAAAAACCTTATAATAGCATGCAAGTATTGAGAGGATACAAAAAACAGCCACAAGAATTTTGTTAAATGAGGATGCACGCTTCATCTGTCCGCCTCAACGATTTCCCTGATATTCTCATAATATTCACGAAAGATGCGCCCCGCATCAAAGCGTTTGCAGTTCTCATAACCGCGTAAAACCAAACTATCCTTAAGTGCTCTGTCACAGATCACCTTATCAAGTGCGGATGCCACCTCCCGGGGATCGTCAGGATCCACGAGCGCCCCCGCATCTCCCACCACCTCCGGCAGTGAACTGCGCTTTGAACACACCACCGGCACTCCGGCGGCCATGGCCTCAAGAGGGGGAAGTCCAAAGCCCTCTTTTAATGACAAGAAAAGAAAAACCTCTGCGTTTGAGATATATCTTTTCATCTCGTTAACGTCACCGATATATTTATGACACTCTGTCTTTTTTAAAGCACCCTCCGATGCCCCGTAGGCTGCACTGTCTTCTATGCCGATGATCACCAGTTTCAACGGATCGGCTGCCGTTTTCAGATATGCTTCATACGCCCTGACAACAGCCCCGGCATTCTTATGCGGCAGATCGGAGGTCACCGCGAGTATGTACGGCTCACCTTCAGTCTTATCGCCGTAAGATGACGCCTCACAGGAATCGTGGATCACCCGGATCCGGTCTTCCCCGATACCGGTATATTTTACTATATCCTTCTTTGAAGCTTCGGAAATGGTGATCACCCTGTATGCATGTTTTGCTGAAGCCTTCAATCTGCTTTTTATATACAGGTTTTCAAGAAAACCGAAATATCCCGGAAAAACTTCATCATAATAAAAGGGGATCATATCGTGAATGATCACCGCATCTCTTATCACGCATCTTATGGGCGCAAATCCCCGGGGAAAGATCACTATATCCGCCCCAAGCCTTCTGAGGTGACTGTTGACACCTGTCAATTCCCAGTATACAAAATCAAGCCTTTTTTTCGGATCAAGGTCACTGACCTCATAAAATGACACGCCCGGGATCTCAAAATCCTTCCTGTTAAAGCTGTTGCCCATCACGGTAAGCTTATCTCCCGATCCTTCGGCACTGATCACTTCTGCCAGGCCACCGGCGATGGCAAGAGCCACATTATAAATGCCTATGCTTTTCCCTACGCCCTTTATTAACTTAAAACAATCTATGACAATATGCATGTTTTATTTCTTCCGTATGAGGATCCCCGCCTTGCCCATAATGACATGACCGGATCTCATTGTTTTTTTCCTTTATGACAAAAACGGATCATATCCTTCAACAGTTCTCCCGTCAGTCTCTCTCCTGTCAGGATCAGCAGTATTATATACAGCGTGAAAAAGAGCAGGCCGGAGAAGCATAACCGAACCGGCTCCGACAGGTCCATGGGACCTACGAGGAAATATGTAACCGCAGCGGAAACAACAGTCGGTATCACTATCCTGAAATACTGAATTCCGCTGAAGAATATCACCACATCTTTTCGCAAAGCCCAAACCTGAACGAGGAGCACTACAGCCTCTGCCACCAATGTCCCGATGGCCGCACCGTCAGCCTTATATACCGGTATCAACAATGCATTCAGGATGAGATCCGTCACTGCTCCGGCTATTTCGGAATATAATACATATTTTTCGCGGCCGGTGGGTACAAGCACCTGTATTCCCAGAACATTTGTGATCCCGATCAAGAGAAGGGTCGGCATGATGATACGCATTGATGATCCGGCAGACAGAAATCCGGTTCCCGAAAGGATCAGCAATACCGTTTTTGAAAAGAGCATAAAATAGGTCATCAACGGCAAGGCAGACAGGAAGATCAGGTTCATGGCCTTTTTACACATTTTCTCAAACTCTTCTTTTTTATGCTGTTCTATATACCATGAAAGCCTCGGAAGAAGCACCGCCCCCAGAGACGTAACTACACAGACCAGCAAATACTTCACACGGGTAGCGGCATAATATAATCCCACCTGGTCATCGGAAGTCATGAATCCGAGCATCACCGAATCAAGATTTGTATAGATCGTAGTTGCACATGACATTGCAAAAAATATCATTATACTTTTTAAATGACGGGAAAAATCATAATTTCCCAAAGGTTTTACAAATACGTATTTGCGGACATTGATAAAATTGAGAACGTATGACAAATATGAAGCTATGATCATCACGATCGCATATCGCACATAATCCGATCTTTTTGTCACCATGACAAACATTGCCGCAATCCCTATGGCCTTAAAGATGACCGACCGGACCGCTATATACGTATATTGTTCCAATCCTTTGTACAACCATTCCACACCTATGGTTTCCAGCCAGATCAAAGATCCGAGTACAATATATAATTCTTTTTCACTTCTCAGCTTCGGAATAAAATAAACAGATCCTGCAAGCACCAGATATGTAACAGCAGACATGATAAGACTGATCAGCAGCAATTCCTGATAAACCATGGTCAGCTTTTCTTTATCATCCCTGACTCTGGCACATTCCCTTATTCCGTAAACCGGGATCCCAAGCTTCGAAAACATGTTAAAATACAACACGACCGACAAGGCAAACGCCACTTTTCCCGTCCCCTCAGCCAACAGTATCCTTGAAACATACGGGAATGTGATCAAGGGAAAAACGATGGATGACAGAGTGAGTATAACATTCATTATAAAGTTGATTCTGATTGATTTTTTTTCAGCCATGATCATTTGTCAGAAAAATGTTTTATAACCCTATTTCCCCCAAGGCTTTTTTCAGATATGCTCCCTTTTTCAACAGCTTCCCTATCTCTGAAGCATTATTCAGGATCTCACGGTAAACATCTTTATCTGTGGAAGCAACTATATCATCTATCTCGTTTAATGAACTTATGGCAAATCCGCATCGGTTTTGGATCACAAAATCGGCCTGGGCAGCCTGGTCCCATATCAGTACAGGTATACCGCTGGCCAGATATAAAGACAGTTTATGAGGGGAGTTTATCTTCAGATATTCACCGAATAAGGATGTACATGTATCCACACTGTCACCATCCCATACCAGTCCGTATTCTCCCTTAAGCCGTGACGGAAGTTCATCCGGATAAAATTTTCCCAGGCATTTCACATTTTCACGTCCACGATCCTCATAACCATCGCCGAAAAGATCAAAAAAAGGACGCTCAGGCAAGCCATATAAATAACCTGCTTTCTCCCTTTTAAGATTTCCGGCTATCACAATATGATCCTTCATGATCTCATGACTCATACTGCCGGTATCATCAGTCAGATAATCAAAAATCCCCAGAACCTTAAGGCGTTCTCTATCTATTCCCAGCAGTTCATGCAGAAGATCGGCCATTCTTCCCGTATGCACGATAAGATCGTCAAAAAGTGGCAGCAGTTTCTTTTCCTCAAGTGAGATCAAAAGATCATTGATCATTCCATGGCTTTTTGCAAAAGAATTGCGTATGGTCTCAAGATCATGGATAATGCCTGCTACCCTCACGCCCTTTTTTTTCAGTTGGCTTATCTGTCCCGCCTGAAAAATATTATGTGATATACAGGGCAGCTGAATAAAAACCACATCGCCTTTCCCGACTTTTTTCATTGCCTTTTTCCAGGCGTTCGCAGCCTCAAAATGAACATATATCTTTTTCAGAAATCCGTAAGTACCTCTTTTAAATGACAATTCGGAATAGATATCCAGATCTTCATATCCCATGTCACGGGCAACGGAATATACATCATTTCTCGCCTTTGTTCCGGCATTATATTCTGTATCATAACTGTTTCTTTCACAGACGATATATTTTTTCAAGATCGGCACCTTCACAAAGAGTCCAACATACATTTAAAAAATGATCGGTTCACTATACGACCGGGTCCGCAACGGTTCCGAATTTTTCACCCCCCTGATCCGAAACTGACGTCGCGGCAAGTAAGAATATGGCATAAGTAAGATCCATAAGATGATGCTCTACCATGGAATGGATCGAAATGACCATTACACAGAGAATAAAAAAAACATCTCTTTTATACCTGTAGCATGCAAAAATATATGCCGCCACAATGATCAACAAATAGAGCATCCCGTATTTTATCGCAGAATACAGATATGAGCAATCAACAAAATTATAATCCGGTGACTGCTTTAAAGTACCACCTGCTCCGATGAAATCCACATTATTCCCCAATAACGAAATACCATAATTCTCTATTCCTGCCTTACCCAGATTCAGTCTGGTCGAAAGCCATTGATTCAGCTGTACCATGAACTTATTTTCATAGTCAAACAGCAAGGTAAGCGTGGTCATCAATACGGCACACAGCAACATAAACCATCTGAACAATACAGATACGGATCTGTCAGTATATCTTCCCTTCAGATCCTTTTTATACTGATCATCATAAACTTTGAGCAGCATGAAACCCAGACAGAATATGATCATGCCGTACATGGTTGCTCTGGTATATGACAAAACAAAGACCGGGATCTGGATCAGGATCGCCAGCATACAGACATACCATTTGATCCTCTCCCTGAACAGATAAAAAACAGACATTGTCAGATATAAAAAATGTGCCGCAGCATCAGTGGGAAAAATAAAGCCAAAGGACTGTCTCCATACATATCTGCCGGAACGGGATGTTTTATAGATCAGATTGACGACCATATCAAAGTTGCATGCAAACAAGGTTACGGCTATATATGCTATATTGACCAATACAAAACACTCAAGGATCCTGGTAAACCTCACATTTTTTGCGGTAGCCAGAAAATAACAGCAATACATCGCCCTGCTCGCTTCCGATCCCGCTTTCAGCATTACTATGGATCCGACTGCAAGGATAAATACCTTGAGAAAGAATTCCTTTACCTTATATCTGTCAAAAAAAACAAATTTGACGCAAAGTATAAGCAACGGAAAATATTTAAATATCCGGACAACAAGCATCCACCTGTCAAACATGGTGGTATCGGAATAACCTGCGATCAGGTACATTGTGAGCGCAATCAGATAAAGCCTTTCTCCGTTTGAAACATCATCAAGAAAAGCCCCTAATAGCTTTTTTATTCTGATGATCGGCTTAACCTCACTCAACAACCACACATCCCCACACATCCACTTTCAGCTGTTCCAGCACCCGGCGCGCCTCCTCGATCTGGCCGTAGGTGGTATGACCGCACCATACCAGCAGGATAGCATTCCCCTTGTCAGCCACCTGAGTAAGACTGTCAGATGACACCAGCTCACAGGACTTTTCCAGCTCATCGGCTGCTTCTTTCATGCCCGAGATATCTCCCACGGGATACAAAAGCACCCCATCCGTTTCCACGCCCCGGCTCTTTGCCATGATAGCCAGCTCTTCCTTCGTCACCCCGGTATCCTTGACGAATTTTCCTTTTCTTCGCCTTGCAATGACTGCTATATTTGCGAAAAGCATATCCTCATATGACTTCAGCTTATCACTCATGATATACAAAAGAACGGCTATGGCAAAGCTGATCACAAAACCAATGACCGCTCCCAGGATACCGCCCTTTACAAGCTCCTTACGTGGATTCCCGGGTTCCATGTTTTCAGGCTCATTCTTTTCTATGTAGGAATCCTTTGAAGCCCTGGTATTTACTTCCTTAGTCTCATAATCCGCAGCGGCATTGAGATACCCCTTGAGATTGTTCACCGCCCCCATCTGACGGTTGAGCATGTCAAGTGACGAGCTGTGGTATACGCTCTCCTCCAGCAGCTCGAGTTCAAAACCTCCCTGAACGATGGCAATGGCATCATGACGTGAACCTATGGCCATTTTTGCACTCTTGAGCACCGCATTGGCACCTTCGTCATCAGGCATCATTATGGTAACTATCAATATATTGCCATTGGTCCCTACCCAGCCAAGCTCCTTAAGGTAGGCTTCCGTAAGCCCCTGCACCTGGGTCATGGAGGCTATCCCGGTATAAAAGGACCCGGTATTGATATACTGCACATAAGCGGAAAGTACACGGCCGATATCCGTCCCTTCTTCGGGGACCACGGTATACTGAAGAGAAGCCACCGCATAATCATTCGGGTTCAGCTTCATATAGATCGAGTTATCGTTATACTCCTGCTGCTCCTTTATCTGGGCCTCACCCTCTGCACGAAGCTGGACCACGTTTTCTATAGCCTCATCATAATCGGCCAGTGCCTTTTCATATTCGGCGATCTCTTCTTTTTTCTCATCCGAGATCTCCTTGGTTGCTTTACTGTATCCGTTATAGGCAAAAATACCGGCGCAGATGATGACTGTCAGCACCGCCAGATACCAGTACTTTATATATCCGGAAAGGACAACCTTAAGATTCACATTTTTCATTTATCCAACCTCCGTAAATGGCCCTACCGTCTTGTAAGCCACATGTACTTGAAATTCGTGATGAAATATCTTTTAAACAATCTCTTGGGGTCCTGGATCAGCCTGTAGAACCACTCCAGATTCGCTTTCTGCATCCATAGGGGAGCTCTCTTGATATTGCCGCTTTCATAGTCAAAGGCTGCACCTACTCCTATCATAAGAGCCCTGACCTGTCCCTGGTGGGCGGCCATCCAGATCTCCTGTTTGGGGGCTCCCAGTCCAACCCAGAGGAAATCAGCCCCGGATTCGTTTATCCTGCGGACATATTCCTCATCCTCCTCCGGGGTCAGGGGTCTGAAAGGAGGCGATATCATCCCCGCTATCTTTGCACCGGGATAATTCTCTGAGATCCTGGTCCTCAGTTTATCCAGGGTTTTCTGACTGGAACCATAGAAGAAATGTGACCAGCCATGATCGGCGCTTCTTTGCAGGAACTCCTTCATAAGGTCAGGTCCCGTAACCCTTGAAGCCGTCGCATTGCCCTCATTCCGGCTGTGTTCGGACAAGGGTCCGCCGTCCGGGAGAGATAAGACCGCATTATTCTGTATCTGTCTGTAATCGGGATCATCATGGGCCATTACGGTGGTATGGACATTTGAAACACAGATATATTCGCCGCGCCAGTCCTCAAGTCTGTCACAGATATCCTGGATGGCCTTTTCCATATTGGTCACGGCTATCTTTACTCCCAGGATATCATCCGTACTCATCACATTAAGCGGAAACATATAAATTCCCGGCACATCTTCCCTGAAGGCGTCATTTGAATGTCCCAGGATATAATCGTTAAAAGACGCTATGGCATAGGCATTGATATCGTAAACCGCACAAATGGATATCACCCTTCTGAACTCCTCTTTTTCCATCAGGGGATCGGCGATGACCATGATGTTTATACTGTTGTCATGAAGATAATCATAAATCCCTTCATATGATCCCAGATACCCGGGAAGATCCTCCGAGCTTTCCGATGCAAAATATCCGGCAAACTCGAAACGGCAATCCCTGCTGTTTTTTATACCCCGGATGAAACGGCCCGCCATTTCATTGCCGCCGATGACTATCAGCCTGTCGGCCTCCAGACGGTTTTTCAGGAATTTATCAGACACGTAGTGCAAAAGCACTCTTTTTACGAACACAAAGAAAAATGAAACCAATAAGAACAGGCCCATCCAGACTCTGGAAAACTGCTGTCCCTTGCTCCAGAACAAAAGGGCCGACATGGAAAAACTGCCCACCAGCTGAACGGTGAACACTCTCATCATCTCCATCTTTACCCTGCGGAAATGAATGGTGGAATAATCACCCAGAAAAAAGTAGATAAAAACAACAATACCCGCGGTCAGAGGGGCCGCGGATGCAAACCTGGAAATATCATGTACCGAAAAGGATGTGGCAAGAAAAACAGGGACCACTGCCCTTATCGCACCGCTGACATAGTAAGCCGCCACCACCAGAAGATATTCTGTCACCATATTCAGTATTTTCAAAAAAACAGATTCCCTGTAATGCTTAAGCTGCTTCATGGTCTATACGATATCCATTGCTTCCTTTACCGTCTTCACTCCGATCAGTTTGATACCCTTGATATCCTCCGTCTTTACCAGATTGGTATAGGGTATGACGCAGGTGGAAAATCCAAGCTTCAACGCCTCCCTGATACGCTGCTGGCAAAGGGACACCGATCTCACCTCACCTGCCAGACCGACTTCACCGAAGAACACCATCCCCGGATCAAGAGGCCTGTTCTTATATCCGGACACTATGGCCATCACTATGGCCAGGTCTATGGCCGGCTCGTTTATCTTTAGACCGCCTGCCAGATTCACATAGGCGTCACAGTCTGCGATCTGTAATCCCACTCTTTTTTCCAGAACAGCCATCAGGATATTCAGCCTGTTATAATCTGTACCGTTTGCCTGTCTTTTGGGAAAACCGAAATTAGTATGACAGACCAGAGCCTGAAGCTCCAGAAGAATGGGACGGGTCCCCTCCATACAGCAGGCGACCACAGCTCCGCTGGCATTTTCAGGTCTGCCTGACAACATAAACTCCGACGGGTTCGGAACCTGAATAAGTCCCGTCTCCCTCATTTCGAAAACGCCGATCTCATCCGTGGACCCGAACCTGTTTTTAACGCCCCTCAGGATCCTGTAGGAGGCATGGGTATCTCCTTCAAAATAAAGGACCGTGTCAACCATATGCTCCAGGACTCTGGGGCCTGCCACGGTACCTTCCTTAGTCACATGTCCTACGATAAAGACGGACACACCCATTACCTTTGCCACCTGCATGAGCACGGAGGTAGACTCCCTCACCTGGGCTACGCTCCCTGCCGGCGACTGGATCGAATCGCTCACCATGGTCTGGATGGAATCTATCACCACGATCTGAGGGTCATTCTCCTTTATGGCATCCACTATCGTACTCAGATCGGTCTCGCACATCAGAAAAAGAGAGTCACTGAAATCTCCTATTCTGTCGGCGCGCATTTTTATCTGCACCGCGGACTCTTCACCGGAAATATACAGGACTTTCTGTCCCGCTGAGGAAAACTGTCTGCAGACCTGCAGCAGCAGGGTGGATTTTCCGATACCCGGATCACCGCCGATGAGTGTCAGTGAACCCTTTACCAGGCCCCCGCCCAGAACCCTGTCAAACTCTTCCATACCGGATCTTTGCCGTTCCTCTCCCCCGGCGGAAACGGAATTAATGGGCTCAGGTCTGCTCCGTTTTAACAGATCCACTGAAGATGCCGCCACAACCGATGAAGCGGAGATTTTTCTCACCTTTTCTTCCACAAAGGAATTCCACTCACGGCAGCCCGGACACTGTCCCAGCCACTTTGAAGATTCATATCCGCAGTTTTGACAAAAGAAAACCGTTTTCTCTTTTTTTACTGCCATATATCCTTACTTGGTAACCTCAACCTTAACTTCCCTGCCCTCTGAAAGTTCCACGCTGACGGAAAGCTTGCCGGAAAGATTGGTCTTCATCTCTCCCACCTTATTGCCATCCACCAGAACGGTGTAAACCGTATCTTCAGCGAGTCCGAGGGTGAGCTGTGCATCCTCTTTTCCTTCAACTGTGAATGATACTCCCTTATCATCCTGAACAAAGCCCGTGACACTGGTCCCGGGAACCGACTCATATACGAAGACACCGTCACGCTCCAGCTTAGTCATGGTAGAAAATGTCTTAACCTTATATGAACCTCCGGCATGGGAAAAATCCTCTTTCTTTGCCTTGTCGGCAAGCGTGTGATTACCGAAACTCAATCCACCGTCTGCCTCTGTACGGATAAGTTCCTCTATTGCTGCCATAGCTTTTTCCTCCTTTATTGAAAAACAATCCTGTCTTTACTGAGATTGACATTTACAGTGCTTCCGTTTTCAAATTTACCCGACAGTATCTCACTGGCCAGTTCATCCTCTATCATGCTCTGTATGGCTCTCTTCAAAGGTCTGGCTCCATACTTCCGGTCTATTCCCTTTTCGATTATGTACTTCTTTACCGCGGGCGAAACCTTAAGAGTGATATCCATATTCTCCCTGGCTCTCTTTATCAGATCCGATAAAAGAAGTGTGACGATATCCTTCATCTCATCATCGGTAAGAGCATGGAACACTATGGTCTCATCTATCCTGTTCAAAAACTCCGGCCTGAATATCCTCTTCACCTCTTCCATCACGCCGCGCTTCATATCCTCATGATTCTTTTCTGCTGAGGTATCCGAAGAAAAGCCCAGTTTTTTAGGATCGATGATCCTCTGTGCTCCGGCATTCGATGTCATTATGATTATGGTATTTTTGAAGGATACCTTCCGCCCCTTGGAATCGGTTATATGACCGTCATCCAGCACCTGAAGCAGCACATTGAACACATCCGGATGTGCCTTTTCTATCTCGTCAAACAATACTACGGAATAAGGCTTCGTACGGACCTTCTGGGCCAGCTGTCCCCCCTCATCATGTCCCACATATCCCGGAGGTGCTCCGATCATTTTCGCCACGGAATGGGATTCCATAAACTCTGACATATCCACTCTGATAAGGGAATCCTCAGACCCGAAAACAGCCTCGGCCAACGCCTTTGAGAGCTCGGTCTTACCTACTCCCGTAGGTCCCAGAAACAGGAATGAACCCATGGGACGCCTGGGGTCCTTGAGTCCGACCCTGCCGCGCTTCACGGCCCTGGCCACAGCGGAAACAGCCTCCTGCTGGCCTATGACACGCTTATGAAGGGTATCCTCCAGTTTGACGAGCCTTCGGTTTTCCTTTTCCGTGATCTTGGAAACAGGAACTCCTGTCCAGACGGACACCACATGGGCCACATCCTCCTGGGTAACCTGAGATTTTTTAAAGGCCTCTTTTTTGTTATTCTGATTCAGAGCCCTGTCATATTTCTTTTTAAAGGCAAAATACTTATCGCTGACCTCTCCGGCAGCTGCATAATCTCCCTCCAGAAGCTTTTCACGTCTCTCATCATACAAAGCCTTCAGCTCTTCACCCATACCCAGAAGACGTTTATTCACCTTACGGGTAGTAAGCCTGGCTCTTGATGCCGCCTCATCTATAACATCGATGGCCTTATCCGGCAGGTTTCTGTCGTTTATATATCTGGCGGACAGATCCACAGCCTCGACCACAGCCTCATCCGTGATCTCTATACCGTGATGCTCCTCAAATTTATGCTTTATCCCCCTCAGGATCTCTATAGCCTCGTCTCTTGTGGGCTCGTCCACATTCACAGGGGCAAATCTTCTCTCCAAAGCCGCATCCTTTTCAATGTACTTTCTGTACTCGGAGATGGTAGTAGCTCCGATAAGCTGTATCTCACCACGGGCCAGGGCGGGTTTTAACATATTGGCGGCGTCTATGGAGCCCTCGGCCCCGCCGGCGCCTATCAGCGTATGCACCTCATCGAGGAACATGAGCACATTCCCGGAAGAAGTCACCTCCGAAAGGATACGCTTAACCCTTTCCTCAAACTCACCCCTGTATTTGCTTCCCGCCACCATACCTGCAAGGTCCAGGGCAACCACTCTTTTGGATGCAACGGTGGAAGGTACACTGCCTTCACTTATACGCAAAGCAAGCCCCTCTGCTATGGCTGTTTTGCCCACACCGGGCTCACCCACCAGACAGGGGCTGTTTTTTGTTCTCCTGCTCAGTATCTGGATCACTCTCGTGATCTCATTTTCTCTTCCGATCACCGGATCAAGCTTACCCTCGGATGCCAGCCAGGTCAGATCCCTGCTGTATTTATCCAGCATGGGCGTAGCGCTCTGCTCTCCCTCCGGGGTCCTCAGGTTCTTTATCCTTGACTTATACCTGGCGGGGTCCTCACCCATTGCGGTAAGGATATCCGAATACAGTCTGTGAGGGCTGACATTCAGCGTATTTAAAAGCCTGCAGGCGGAGCAGTCCGAAAGCCTCAGAAGCGACATAAGGATATGCTCCGTTCCCACCAGTTCGGAGGAAAAGGCTACCGCCTCCATACGCGCACCCTGAAGTACTTTTTCCACCTTGGCGGAATATCTTCCCCTGTCGGCAAGGGCCACATCCGAATGAATGGAGATCAGCTGGTCTATCAGATCCCGTACCCGTTTTTCTTCAAGACCCGCATCCGATAAAACCTCTGCCGCCACGGAAGAAGTCTCACGCATGAGCGCCAGGAGCAGATGCTCCGTTCCGGCATGGTTCTGATCCAGTTCTTTTGAAATCTTCAGCATATCCTTAAGGACATGCTGGGCAGATACGGTATATATTTCCGTAGTCATCTTTTATTCTCCAATTTACACATCCAAAAATTCAAAATCCAGATCGTCGTCCACCTCGACACGCTTCTTAGGTGCTGTCGCCGGCTGTGCGGCGTTCCTTACCGGCCTCGTTCCGGCCCCGGCCTGTCTGGATACTCCTCCCCTGGAGGGAGCAGCCCCCCTGCCCTGGGCACCGGGCATACCCTGGGGATAAGCCTGATTCTGACGTACGGGAACCCTGGCGGGAACACCCTGAGGCTGAGGCTGGGACTGGGCTGTGACCGTTCTGGAAGGCTTCCTGGCCGGTCCCTGGGTGGGAGGCATCCTCCTGACAGGAGACTGGGCCGAAGGAGCCGGCTGAACCTTCCGGGTATCCTGTACCGGAGGGATCACCTTTGTCTCACTGCTCATATACGCTCTGTAATCCTCTTCCTCGTCTATTCCCATCAGATCGCGCATTTCCGATCTGTCATGAAGCTTCTTGGGCGTTGATCTCTTAGGTCTGCGCCTGATCCTGTTGTCAGCGTTCCGGGCCGCACTCACTTCCTCCTCAGGTGCATCCGCCACGGGAGCACTCTGGGCTGCCTCATTTGTGATCTCGGGCATTACTGCTGTCTCACGGCTCTCATACATTTCCTGAGGCTGCTCCCCGGTAACATTTTCATCGGCATACTCATTTGAACCGTATGCATCCGGAGCATATTCGTCCTGACCGTAAGCATCCCGGGAAAAACCTGCATCCTCATAGTTTTCCTGAGGATCATAGCTGTCCATATCCCGGCTGCGGACGCTGTCCTCCCGCACAGCGGCGCTCTCCCGCTCCCTGGACAATGCCCGGTCACGGTCCCTTGAATCACGCCTTGCGGCTTCGGCAGCTTCTCTCCTTTTCCGCTGTCTCTCGTAAAAGTCTTCCCGCTCCTCAGATTCATATTCCTCTTCGTCCTCATCCCTGCGGGATATCATCATATTCACCATTACGAAAAGAAGGATGATGACCACGAAAGCAAGAGCTGCTATGATATAGAGTCTGATCTGAGCAGTTTTCTTATATCCGGCTGCGCCGGCACCGTCTGCCGAAGAAAGAGCCACATATCTCTGATAAGTCTTCTGCACCTTATCGTACAGATAAAAACCCACCGTTCCGGTATTGTCTATAGCGTATACCATGAAAAAGTCGGAAGCAGGAGCGCTCACCAGCCTGGATCCATCCTCCTCGGAAGAAGCGTTTGCATCCGTGCTTTCCTGAGGTTCCTCTTTTTTCTCTTCCTCCTGCTTTGTCCCTGCTTCCTCCTTATCCTCTTTAGGAGCCTCACCATCATTCGAACCGGGGGAGAGCAGATCTCCCACACCTCCCATTGCAACGGTAGTGATCGGTGAAGCCTGGACATTTACCGTAAAGAAATCTTCCTTCAGGGAAACACTTTCTTCCTGAGGGAGCATCCATGCGGTCACGGTCTTATCGCCGTATTTTAACTCCGCTCTGGTAAAACCTGCGGGAGCCACGATATTATCTCCCGGGTTGAGGACGATGATATATCCCTGGGCGCCGTTTTTGATCTGAACGAAATCAGACATCTGGGCAGTGATTATATCGCAGAGATAAAAGTCTCCGTTTCCTCCGTCCTCATCTGCCAGATATGCAAGCACCACATCACCGGCCGCATCCGAATCCATATATGCGATCTCTATACGCTGATCCTTATATGTGCAGCCTGATTTGTGAAAACCCTCGGGCATCAGATCATCGGGAAAAGAAGCTGCGATGAATCTTCCGTTGTCAGCCTGAAGACCGCTCATGACCAAAGCCTGGGCATCTTCACCTTCACCGGCGGTTTCATCCGCAGCGGGTTCTTCGCCCTCCGGCATCTCCCCGCCTTCCTCAAGCTCAGCTTCCGTAGCCTCCGTCTCACCCTCACCTGCGCCTTCTTCGGCACCCATTACCAGGAAGGATGATGAGACGGCTACGACAGCCGAAAGTATGATTGCAAAGATCCTTTTGTTAATTGAATATTTCATGATGCATCTCCCTTAATGTTCTCTTCTGAATCTTATGGCTCCGTCTTCCCCCTTGTTAGGCGGTTCACTTCCGTAGCCTGAGATATTCTTCTTATGCGCTTCTCTTTCGGCCTCCGCCCGTTTCTTTGCATTGGCCGCCGCTGCCAGTTTTTCGCAGGTCAGACAAAATCTGCCCGTCCTTATCTCCTTCCCGCAGCCTTCGCACTTCATAAAGACTCTGGAGGACTCGGTTATCTCCAGCCTTTCATCCTTGAGCATCTGCTGGATCTGAGACTGGGGTATCCCCGTTACCGCAGATATCTCAACCACCGTGGCCCCCCTGTGTGTTTCCACATAATTACGTACTATTCCGTAATCGTCATACATAACATGCGAACACCTGTCACACTTATATTCTCCCACACCCATAAATATCACGGGGCCGCCGCATTTTTCGCAGGCAACGGGTGCGTGATAGTTATCCAAAGATAGTCTTGCCATCATATTTCCTCAATTGCTTTTCCTATGTCGGACCTCATATATTTGTTCTCAAAAGATATGAGCTGTGTCGCCTTATAGGCGTTGGCTCTGGCCTCCTTAAGAGTACTGCCGAGAGCGGTCACGCCCAGCACACGTCCTCCGTTTGTGAGAACCTTTCCATCGGGGGAAAGCTTTGTCCCCGCATGAAATACAAATTTATCGTCGCAGCCCTCAAAACTCTCCAGGCCGCTGATCTCAAATCCTTTTTCGTATTTTTCGGGATAACCGTCGGAAGCCAGGACCACACACACTGCAGCATTATCCTCAAACTGCAGGTCGATCTGATCCAGAGTGCCGTCTATGCAGGCTTCAAAAACATCGATTATATCATTTTTCATCCTGGGCAGCACCACCTGGGTCTCGGGATCACCGAAACGGGCGTTGTACTCCAGTACCTTAGGACCGTCCTGGGTCAGCATGAGGCCAAAGAAGATAACTCCCTTAAACTCCCGGCCTTCCTTTGCCATGGCATCCACCGTGGGCTGAAAAATAGTCTTCATACACTCATCGGCGATCTCTTTTGTATAAAAGGGACTGGGAGAAAAAGTACCCATACCGCCTGTGTTAAGTCCCTGATCGTTATCCTTTGCCCTTTTATGATCCTGGGCAGAGGTCATGGTCTTGATGGTCTTTCCATCGACAAAAGAGAGAACCGAGACCTCACGGCCGGTCATGAACTCCTCTATCACAAGACGGTTTCCGGCGTCACCGAAATGCTTGTCCAGCATTATCTCCTTCACGCCGGCTTTGGCTTCATCCAGATCGTTACAGATCAGAACACCCTTGCCCAGAGCCAGTCCGTCTGCCTTTAACACTATGGGCATCTTTGCATTTTCAAGATATGCCATCGCCTCATCCGCGTTGTCAAAATTCTCATATGCAGCGGTGGGAATGCCATACTTCTTCATCAGATCCTTGGAAAAAGCCTTCGAACCTTCAAGAATGGCAGCCGCAGCCACAGGGCCGAAAGCCCTTATGCCCGCTTTTTGGAATGCATCCACGGCACCTGCCACCAGAGGATCATCGGGAGCGACCACGCACAGATCTATCTCCTCTTTTTTTGCAAAGGAGACCAGCGCGTCAAAATCCATGACTCCTATATCAACACACTGCGCCACCCCGGCTATGCCGGCATTTCCGGGAGCACAGTAAATCTTATCCACTTTTTTACTCTTCGCTACGGCGCAGGCTATCGCATGTTCTCTTCCGCCGCCACCTACTATCAAAACCTTCATCATCCGTCCTCTTTTTTAAATATCAGGAAATCTTTACAACTCCGTCCACCACACTGACTCTGCCCTCGGCGATAAGTCTGACCGCTTCCGGCAGGATCTTCCATTCAGCCTGTTCCATAACTCTCTTCTGCAGGATCTCGGGAGTATCTGAATCGGCCACTTCCACAGCCCTTTGAATGATGATGGGACCGTTATCATATATCTCATCCACAAAGTGGACTGTGGCTCCCGTCAGCTTAACTCCCTTTTTCAATGCGGCCTCATGTACCCTGAGACCGTAATAACCCTTCCCGCAGAATGAAGGAATGAGGGAAGGATGAATGTTTATGATCCTGTTCTTGTATTTTCTGCAAAGCTCCGGAGGGATCATGATCATAAGACCCGCCAGAACTATGAGATCAGGCTGTCTTTTGTCTATCTCTTCGATAAGGGATCTTTTGAATTCCTCACCCGTGAGAGCTGCGGAATCCACCACCACC
>JAEEZH010000146.1 GCA_016288495.1 Lachnospiraceae bacterium | reverse complement strand
GATGTTCCCATCGAAGCAGTGCAGGATCATAAGGATTGGTATTCCTTTGATCTGATCATGGATAATACTATTGAGAGTATTACCGATGCTGACGGCTGGCCCGGATTTTTCCTTGGTATCAAGGACCCGTACAAGGCGGTTGTGACCATAGCAGCCGGTGCGAATTATGAGTTGTACAGGGAACTGGTAATAAAATCCAAAGACGGCGATACCCTTTATGTAAAGGATGATAAGATCTTTGAATCCTTTGACGGGGCTGAGAGGATCACTCTCGAGATGCTCCTGGAGCTGATCGAAACAGCCGAAACATATATCGCGTCTGATTTTACAAAGGAAACCTATGATGCCTTTACAAAGGTTCTTGAGGAAGCAAAGGCCTACGCAGTGGCTACGGCAGAAGATCTTGATAATGAGGATTCAAAAAAGACGGCTGACATGTACAATAAGCTGGTCGATGCCATGAATTCCCTTAAATACAGTACTGAGGCAGGCATTAACGTGAAGAAGGTGGCTCTGGCTGATGACTTTATCACAGGTGCCGATCTTTCATCCTTTGTGGCTATCCGCCAGTCGGGTGTGGTATTCAAGGCTGATACCAATGGTGACGGTGTGGTTGAGGCCCTTTCCGACCAGCAGTTCTTCAATTACCTGAAGGACGGCGGCACCAACTGGGTGAGGATAAGGATCTGGAATGACCCCTATGATTCCTCAGGAAACGGATACGGCGGAGGAAATAATGATGTGAACAAGGCCGTCATTCTGGCCAGGCTTGCACAGAATGCGGGAATGAAGATACTTATTGATTTCCACTATTCCGACTTCTGGGCAGATCCCGCAAAGTACAAGGCTCCCAAGGCCTGGGCGGATATGACCAACCAGCAGAAGGCAGATGCCCTTTACAAGTTTACCTATGAATCACTTGAAACCCTTCATGATGCGGGTATTAAGGATATCTACATGGTTCAGGTAGGTAATGAGAGTAACCACGGACTGGCCAGCGAGATCGACGGCGATGCCACAAAGCTTTACGGATACGGCTGTGAGGCTGTCCATGATGCGGCTGAGAAGCTTTACGGACATTATATAGATGCGGCTGTCCACTTTACCGATGTACAGAACGGCGGCGGTACGGTGACCGGCTCCATGAAAAGACAGGTGGTCGACAGGACATACAAGAGCCATGCTGACGGGACAGAGCAGTATGTTCCCTATGATGCGGTGGGCGTGTCATATTATCCCATGTACAACCATGGAAATATCTCGAATCTTAAGAGTGTGCTGAGGACGCTGAAGTCATCCTACGGTCCCGGCAGTACGCCTACAAAGGTATTCGTGGCAGAGACCTCCTGGGCCTGGACCTGGCTGGACGGTGACGGATATCACAATTCCGGTCCTTCCATCTCCGGCGGACAGGATGTGACCAGCTATTCCATTTCCGTTCAGGGTCAGGCGGACGAAGTGAGAGCGGTAGTGGATGCGGTGAACAGTGTGAACGACGGTATGGATGATCTGTCCGCCTTCGGTGTGTTCTACTGGGAGAGCGCATGGCTTTCACCTTATCAGGCCTGCTATGACGACTATTCATACGATGCCGAAAATTATAAGAAAAACCAGGCGGCCTGGGAGAAATACGGTTCGGGCTGGGCTTCAAAGTACTCCATCGAATATGATCCCACAGATGCAGGTCTCTATTACGGAGGCGTTGGCGTGGATAACATGGGCTGGTTCAATTTTGACGGAACTGCCCTGGATACGGCCCGCATATTTAAGCTCATAAGAAGCGGTGCATCAGCGGCCAAAAAGAAGGTGGTGGCTGTACAGGGAAATCAGAAGATAATCCTGAACGTGGGCACCGATGCTGAGATAGACGATATCCTGCCTAAGACCATTCCGGTATACTATAATGACGGAAGCGAGGGTGAAACCCCTGTCACCTGGAATAAGGATGAGAAAAAGAAGATAGATCTGGATGAGGCCGGTATCTATGAGATAACCGGTAAGGCAAAGGTAGAGGGTGTATTCTACGCCGTGAAGCTGACGGTGGAGGTAGTGGCAAACAATACCATCGGAGCTTTAAAGAATAATGATTTTGAGAGTATCCAGTACGATACGCAGAATAATGTGAAGTTCTACAACTGGGATGTATACGGCGTGAACGAGGACGGAACATATGTAACCTATATCACGGATACCGACGGAACGGATAATACAAAGTACTTTAACTGGGGCACCAACAATATCACCATAAATAATGAAAACGCCAAGGGTGATACCCAGAACGGACATGCGCTTAACTTCTGGCACGGTGACAGCCCCATGGATATCCATATCTATCAGAAGATAGGTACGGCAAAGGAAAACACCGAGTTCATTCCCGGCAGCTATACCTATGGCGGATATCTGGAGGGTGGTTCTGCAGGCAAATATGACAAGCAGTATGCGGTAGCCTATGTATATGATTCCGAGGCGGATTTTGACAAGGATCTGGAGGCTACAAAGAAGGATCCCGTAAAGCATCCTCTGGGAACCGGCGCAAAGAGATACAAGGCATCCACGCAGTTCGCCGGCTGGCTTTCCTGGAAGGAAGTCAAGGTAGAGGACGTGAAGGTCAACGCAGGCCAGTATCTGGTAGTCGGCTATGAGATGAACGGTTCCACTGCAGGAGCCTGGGGGTCGGTTGACGATGCATATCTCTATGGAACGTACAATGTGAACGTGGCCGAGAATACCGGAAGCGGACAGGGCCTTATAACTGTTTCAAAATATGTGGCAGGTACGGGCGAGAAGGTAAAGATCACCGCAAAGAACGGCACCGGCTCGGTATTGAACACCATCACCGTAACCGGCGAGGGCGTGAACGAGGATTACTTCAGGAGTGAATTTGCCAACGGAAAGAAGGCATGGAAGGTAGAAGGCCACAAGGCTGTTTATACGGCAACGGCCGAGGATAATGAGACCGTGACCACCACAGTATACTTCAGCATGCCTGAGGGAGACGTGACAGTGACCGGCGACTTTGAGAATCCTTTTGCCAACGGTCCCGTGGATCTGAATGATAAGGATATAGTCATCGAGCTGAACGGCCAGAGCCTTGATAAGGCAGCTTTCTATGACAACGGCAAGAAGCTGACGCCTCAGGTGACTGTCAGATATAAGAGCTATACCCTTAGCGGAAAGGATTTCAAGGCAAAATACGGAAAGAACAATGCCCCCGGAGACGGAACAGTAACTCTTACCGGAAATAAGCCTAACTTCACTGGCACCAGAGACATCACCTTCAAGATAGTGGAGGAGACCAGGACTCAGATCGGTTCCGTGGAATTCCTTACCCCCGATAATGTAAAGAATTCGGTGATCGGATACTACTATACCGGTTCACCCATAACCTTTGTGGACAAGGCCGTGGATCCGGACAGCATTTATGCCATCGAGGTAAAGGACGCGGACGGAAAGACCATTTCCGCAAATGAGTATGTACTCGGATATGAGAAGAACCGGAAGGTAGGAAAGGCAAAACTCTTCGTATCGGCTGCAGCCGGCTCCGCAAAATACTGCGGTGGTCTGGAAGTAAAGTTCAACGTGGAAAGGGCTGATATCAGCAAGCTCATCGTGGAAGGCGATCCGAATACCAGAATGGTGGTAAATGATACGAACAGGATAGCTGATGTGGAATATGTAAAGGGCGGCGTGACTCCTTCGGTTCAGATCTGGTATGACAAGACTGTGAACCTTAGGAATAAGAAGGATTATAAGCTTACCTACAAGAACAACAAGAAGGTGAGCACAGACAAGAAGAAAGGCCAGGTAGTCATCAGCGGTAAGGGCAATTATAAGGGTAAGGTAACGCTCTCCCTGAATATAAAGCCCATGGATATCACGGATTCGAACATGATAGTCCAGGTGGAGGATATCCTCGAGGGCAAGAAGCTGAGTCCCAAGACCACACTGATGAAAAAGACCTCCGACAGGAACAAGATCGCAAAGAACCTGTATAAGGTTTCCGTATACGAGATCAGCGCAAATACTTTGAGCGCAAACACCATAAGCGAGAACCAGCTGCTCACCGAGGTGACGGGACAGACTGCGGATGCATCGAAGTATTATGCGGTAAGAGTGGACGGACAGCGCGAGCTGACGGGAACAGTCATCAAAACTCTCAGGGTGGCTGATAAGGATCATATGGTCACCTCGGGAGCCGTAAAGTTCGGTGATGTATTCTATCAGGCTTCGGCGATCGTTCTGGATAAGAACGGTAACGGCACCCTTAAGGTGGATACCACGGCGGAAAAGAACGTCAGCGCCAACTGTATAAAGGTCAGGACCGCTTCCGGAGTCACAGTGCTTACAGCGGATCAGTTTGACATATATCTGTACAAGCAGAAGGCAAAGGATAATATCACCTCGGCGGGAAGAGCCACTGTCTATTTAAGGGTTAAGGACGGCGCCAGGGCTGCGGACGGAAAGCTTCTGGCAGGCGATGTGGTAAAGACCTTCAAGGTGAAGAAGCTTAAGCTGGTGCCTTTGTCAAAATACAGGAAGCTTCTGGCGGACAACAGTGTGATGGGCTATGCGGCCATCAACCATGAGTCGGCACAAAGCTACGGAGAGATATCAGTATCCACCAACCTCTTTGACGTGATGGATGAGGATACTACCTACGGAAAGGAGCAGTACTACACAGGATATAAGAAGTCACCCGGATATTCGGGAGCATCGGCTGACTCCGAAGGCTTAAGGATACTCATAAACGGAAATGAAGCCAGCATGCCTTTCATAGATTACAAGCTGACCTACATTGACAACATAAAGGCGGCCGTGGTCTCAAAGAGCGGTGATGGCATCACCTACGGCGGACAGAACAAGGAAGACAACGTGCCTTACACTTACGTGAAGGGAACCGGCGCCAGCGCATCCTTTACAGGTATGGGAAATTACGCGGGTACGGTCAAGTTCTTGGATGCCTTCTATATCAGACCCAGAACCGTGGATGATCTGGAGATAATGCCGGTCAATTCCGTTCAGTATACGGGAAGAGCCATGCTCAACGAAGTGAAGTATGTGAAGTTCGTGGATCCCAGATACGGAGTGGAAGATTTTATGAAGAGAGGCGTGGCATACAAGATCACCGTAAAGAATGTCAACAAGGTGTCCGGCGTATCCGGAAATTCCGTTCCCTACGTACTCTTCTCGGCAAAGAACGACCTGAGGGGATCGAAGGATAAGAATGAACTGAAATGGAGCTTCGCACTTTCATCCCGCAAGCTCACGGAGGCCAATACAGAGATCAAGGAGATAAAGCCTCAGAGCTATAAGTTCGGTCTGGCGGTAGAGCCCAAGCTGAGCGTGAAGTACAAGAACAAGGCTCTCGTGGAAAACAAGGACTACGTGCTGGAGTACAGGAATAATTATGAGAAATGCAGCACTGTGGATGCCGACGGCTTTGAGTATGACGCCGCACCCACGGTAAGGATCATCGGTATAGGAAACTATACCGGAGAACTGACAAGAACCTTTGTGATCAAGTGATATATAAAACAAGAAAACCAGGAGGAAAAAAACATGAAGAAAAAAATCTTATCAGTATTGCTCACAGCGGCAATGGCAGGCACGCTTTTCACTGCCTGCGGTAATCCGGAGGTGGCAGCGACATCCGACGCTGCGCCCGAAGCACAGACACAGACAGATGCTCCCGCAGCATCTGCAGATGCAGGACAGACCGAGATCCAGACTGTGGATACTTCCGCAGCTGCTTCCGGAGAAGATGCCGTGACAGCGCTCATAGCTAATACCACCGGACCTGTGGATCTGGCTGTATGGGCAGCGGAAGAGGATCAGGATATGGTAAAGGGCTGGTGTGATGATTTTGCTGCAAAATATCCCGATGTAACCTTTAATTTCAGCATAGGCGTACAGTCTGAGTCCACCGCAAAGGATACCATCCTGACTGACCCCGAGGCTGCAGCCGATGTGTTCTCCTTTGCAGGAGATCAGGTGACGGATCTGGTGAACGCAGGTGCCCTTCAGGAGGTTTCCATCGATGCGGATAAGATAATCGAAGACTGCGGCGGTATGGAAGCCGGTTCCGTACAGGCTGCTGTAAGGGACGGAAAGCTTTACGCTTATCCTGCCACAGCCGATAACGGTTACTTTATGTTCTACAATAAAGAGTATTTCTCAGAGGATGATGTAAAGAGCATGGATACCATGCTTGAAAAGGCAGCTGAGGCCGGCAAGAAGGTCAGCATGCAGTTTGACTCCGGCTGGTACAACTTAAGCTTCTTCGTGGGCGCGGGATTTGAGATCTCAGCCAATCCCGACGGTTCTACCAACCTTGACTGGAACGGCACTTCAAAGGACGGTATAAAGGGTACGGAAGTGGTTCAGTCCATGCTTGACATAGCAGCAAATCCCGGTTTCATTTCCACCCAGGATGCCGAATTTGTAACCGGCGTTACAGACGGTTCCATCATCGCAGGCGTAAGTGGAACCTGGAACGCAGAAGTGGCAGCTAATACCTGGGGAGACAACTACGGTGCGACCCATCTGCCTACATTTACCTGTGCGGGCAAGCAGATCCAGATGAGCTCAGTGGCCGGCTATAAGCTTTTCGGCGTAAATCCTCATTCAAAGAATGTAGGCTGGGCAATGCTTCTTGCAGAATACTTTACCGATTATGATCAGCAGATCGAAAGATTCACAAAGAGAGGTTCAGGCCCCGCAAATGCTAAGGCAGCCGCTTCCGAAGAGGTCCTTGCGGATCCTGCTATAGCAGCTCTGGCCAGCCAGTCACAGTTCGCTATCCTGGACGGCTGCGAGGGAGGAAATTTCTGGACTCCTTCCGAGACTTTTGGAGCCATTCTGGCAGCGGGAAATCCCGAGAACAAAGAACTTCAGGAACTCCTTGACAATCTTGTAGAGGGTGTGTCTCAGCCCGTAGCGGAGTAAATCTATGAACAGATATATCAGATATAAGGATAACAACTTTATAACGAGATTATGGATAGCACTCAGGGACGGTGATGTCTGGACCAAGCTTTCCATTTTTATCATGGGCGCGGGATATATAGCCCATCACCAGATAATCAAAGGCATTCTGGTCACGGCCATGGAGGCGTTATTCTTCGCGTACATGTTCTTTGTAGGCGCGGGATATCTGGAAAAATTCAATACCCTGGGCACCGTGGCGTATGAGACGAAATTTGACGTGATCACTATGACCAATGTGACCAATGATTACGACAATTCCTTCATGATCCTTCTGCTCGGGGTGATCACCATAGTCCTCATCCTTTTGTTCATCACCATCTGGCTGGTGAACCTTACGAATGTATATTACATTCAGGATGAGGATGACCAGGGGCATCATATCAACAACTTTATAGAGGACATCAGGGCCATGTTCGACAACAAGTTCCACATCACCCTGCTGACGCTTCCCGTTACGGGCGTGCTCCTCTTTACCATAGTGCCCCTTCTCATCATGATAGCCGTGGCCTTTACCAACTATGATCAGGCGCATATGCCGCCTACCGCCCTGTTTACCTGGGTGGGATTCTCGAACTTTTCGAAGATCCTTTCCTTCGGTAAATCCGCGGAATTCGGCTATGCCTTCAGAGTGGTCATAGTCTGGACGCTGGTATGGGCACTGTTTGCCACCTTTTCCACCTATATCGGAGGAATTTTGCTGGCAATGCTCATAAACAATCCTGCCACGAAGCTGCCGAAGCTCTGGCGTACACTTTTTATGGTGACCATAGCCGTGCCCCAGTTCGTATCCCTCCTTCTGGTGAGAAACTTTTTCGCGGATTCGGGTATCGTAAATTCCATCTGCGCCAACCTGGGGATCACTCATTTTCTGCAGCAGGTGGGACTGGTAAAGGACACCATCACCTACATCCCGTTCCTGACCAGCCCCGGCTGGGCCATGGTGATGATAGTACTCATAAACATATGGGTCGGCGTGCCTTATCAGATGCTCATCGCAACGGGTGTATTGATGAACATACCGCTGGAGCTGGTGGAGGCGGCCAAAATAGACGGCGCCACCAAGTTCCAGGTGTTTATGCACATCACCATGCCTTATATGCTCTTTGTCACGGGGCCGGCGCTGCTCACTGATTTTGTGCGCAATATCAATAACTTTAACGTGATTTACCTGCTGACCCAGGATATGTACGTGACCACGAACCAGACACTGGCCGCGGCAAACGCCAAGGAGGTGGATCTTCTGGTAACCTGGCTGTTCAGGCTGACATCAGAGTATTATAACTACAAGATGGCGTCCGTAATAGGCTGCGTGGTATTCGTGATCTGCGCTGTCGGTACACTCATCACCTTTACCAGAATGATGAGGGCCGGAAGAGAGGAGGACTTTAAATGATAAAAAAGATGTTATTGTCCCTTGGGAGACATTTACTCCTGATAATACTTGCCTTCTTCTGGCTCATACCCATCGTATGGCTGGTATGTACGTCATTTTCGGCCTATCCCGGGATCAATATCAGTCACTTCTTCCCGGAGCAGTGGTCTTTGGACAACTATAAGAACCTGCTCTTCGGAGCGGATACGGTGGCTCAGTTCCCCAGATGGTTCTGGAATACCTTTGTGATAGCCTGCTTTACCTGTATTATAAGCACCACCTTCGTGCTCAGCGTGGCTTACGCCATGTCCTGCATGAGGTTCGGAGCGAGAAAGGCCCTTATGAACATAAGCATCATCCTGGGTATGTTCCCCGGAGTTCTGGCTATGATCGCAGTGTACTTTGTGCTCAAGACCTTTGGCCTTACCAATTCCCATCTGGGATTGATACTGGTATATTCCGGCGCTTCCGGTCTGGGCTATCTGATAGTGAAGGGCTTCTTTGATACCATTCCGGAATCCTTAAGAGAGGCTGCAAAGCTGGAGGGCGCATCGGAGGCAAAGATCTTTACTTCCATAGTCCTGCCGCTTTCAAGGCCCATAATAGTCTATACGGTAATAAGCGGCTTCCTGACTCCCTGGATGGATTTTGTGTATGCAAAGATGATCCTTAACTCAGGTATTTCCACGGACTGGACCGCGGCCATCGGACTTTACAACATGCTGGAAAAGACGCTTATCAATTCTTATTTTGCAAGGTTCTGCGCAGGCGGCGTGCTGGTATCCATTCCCATTTCCATCCTCTTTGTGATCATGCAGAGATTCTATGTGGAGGGTATCACCGGCGGCGCTACCAAGGGATGATGTCCGCCTTTGTGAAAGGCTGCCTGTCATTCTGAGGAATAAGGCCATGTCCGCCTTTGTGAAAGGCTGCCTGTCATTCTGAGGAATAAGGCCATGTCCGCCTGTCATCCTGAGGAATAAGGCCATGTCCGCCTGTCATCCTGAGGAACGAAGTGACGAAGGATCTTGAAAGAATGAATTGATGAAGAACTTTTAAGGATTTAATAATGAGAACTAAGATTTTCCCTAAAATAGACGGTATCCTCCATGGCGGAGATTACAATCCGGAGCAGTGGCTGGATCGTCCCGATATCCTGAAGGAGGATATCAGGCTGATGAAAAAGGCCGGGATAAACTGTGTGACCCTGGGGGTTTTCGCCTGGTCGTCCTATGAGCGTCGGGAGGATGAATTTGATTTCTCCTGGCTGAAGACGGTCATGGATGATCTGTATGCAAATGGCATATATACCATCCTGGCTACCCCGTCAGGATCAAAGCCCGCCTGGCTTGACAAAAAATACCCCGATGCCATAAGAGTGGATGAAAACGGTATCAAAGCCCACCATGGAATGCGGGAGAATCATTGCATGTCTTCGGCTGACTTTGAGAGGAGAGTGCGCTTCGTTGACCGTAAGCTGGCAGAGAATTTCTCGGATCATCCGGGTCTTCTGATGTGGCATATTTCCAACGAATTCACCGGATATTGCTATTGCGATAACTGTAAAAGGGAATTCCGTCAGTATCTGGAAAAGCGCTTTGACAATGATATCGAAAAGCTGAACCGTGCCTGGTGGACCACCTTCTGGAGCCATACCTACAATTCCTTTGACGAGGTAGAGCCTCCTTTTCTGAACGGTGAGAGATCCATCCTCGGGCAGAATCTGGAATGGCGCAGGTTTACCACTCATAATGTATGCAGGCTCATGAAGACGGAGATCGACACCTTAAGAGAGGTGAGGGCGGATATACCGGTCACCACCAATTTTATGATGATGTTCGAGGACTACGACTACAGGGTGCTGGCAAAGGAACTGGATTTTATCAGCTGGGACAGTTATCCATTCCTGCATAATGACTATGAGAGCCTGGAGGATACGCTGCTTGACAATGCCTTCTTCCATGTGATGTGTGCAGGGATGATAAAAGACCGTCCCTTCATGCTGATGGAAAGCGCCCCGGGCCTGGTGAACTGGTCACCCTACAATAAGTATAAAAGACCGGGGATCCATGCGCTCATGTCTTTTCAGGCCCTGTCCTGCGGAAGCGATACGGTACAGTATTTCCAGATCAGAAAAGGAAGGGGCTGCTCGGAACAGTATCATGGCGCGGTCATCGATCATCTGGGGACGGATGATACCAGGATCTTTAAGGAAGTCGAAAGCCTTGGTGAGCAGCTGTTAAAGGTAAAAGAGATACAGGGAAGCATAAGGCGCAGCGAGGTGGCTCTGATCTACGACTGGGACGTGCGCTGGGCCGTAAAGGACTGCTGGGCTCTTTCCAACGAGACAAAAAATTATGACCGGACGATAATGGACGCCTGGAAGGAACTGGAAAAGATGGGGATCGACCCTGATATCATTTCAAGTGATGATGATTTTTCGGATTACAAAATGATCATTGCTCCCATGCTTTATCTGCTCCATGACGGCATCGGTGAAAAGATCGGGAAATATGTTGAAGACGGAGGCTGTTTTGCAGTCACGTATTTCACGGGCTGCGTGGACAAGGATACCCTCTGCTATCTGGGTGGTTTTCCCGGACAGGGACTGTCTGATATCTTCGGTGTCATATGTGAGGAGACGGATACGCTGTATCCTAAGGATTCCAACGAGATAATATTTTCCGAAGACGGCAGAAAAGCCACGGTAAAGGATTATCAGGAGCTGCTCCGTGTCAAAGACGCAAAAGTCATTGCTACCTATGAACAGGATTATCTTAAGGACAAGGCCGCAGTCACCGTAAAGGAATACGGAAAGGGAAAAGCATACTACATAGGCTGCCGTCTGATGAAGAAGGATATGGGTGTTCTGCTGGCGGATCTGCTGGGATCGGCTGGAATAGCTCAAAGACCTGTTCCCGAAGGCGTGGAATACCACGTCAGATATTCTGACGGTAAGAAGTTCGAATTCTATCTGAACACGAACGAAACGCCTGTCACAACGGAAAACGTGAGAGGAAGAGAACTTCTTTCGGATAAAGATATTGACGGCAGCATTACACTTGAGAAATATGCTGTTGCAGTCGTAGCTGTAGATACTTAGTGATAAATATGATTTAATAGGAGAAACCATGGACAAATTTATTGTAAATATAATCCACCGCCCCGAGATGGTTCCGGAATACTCCGCCACCGTCACGGGTCAGGGCAAGGAAGAGGATATAGGCGACAAGGCACTCATCACCGAGTCCCTTGACATATTTAAGACCCAGCAGAGGCTGGCTCATGAGAACGGTCTTAAGTGTACTATCCAGATGACCTACGCCTCCCTGTTTAATGACGAGGCGGTGGCGCTGGCAAAGCAGCATCATGAGGAATTCGGCGATGAGATAGCCCTTTCCCTTCTGGGCCTTCCCTGTGAGCAGTTCAGGGAAAAGTATAAGACCAAGGACTTCTGCATATGGATGTTTTCCATGGAGGATAAAAAGGCCATTGTACAGGATGTGTTTGAACTGTTTAAGGAAAAGTTCGGATTTTATCCCGAGTCTACCGGTTCGTATTATATGGACGCCGAGCTGACAAATTATATAAAGGAAACCTATCCTTCGGTTAAATGTGCCGTGGCTACATGCTGGGAGGAGGGACCAAAAGCTTACCATACCTGCAATAATTCATGGTATACTCTTTTTGACGGGGGCCCCTGGGCACCCTGGATCCCTTCGAAACAGAATACCCACGCCCCCGCGGCAAATGAATCCGAGGATTCGGGCATAGTGGCCATTCCACATCTTTCCAGGGATCTGATCGCATGTTATGACGGAAACGGATCCAATTTCGGTACCCATCCCCAGAATGTTCTCCGGGGTATGATCTATGATACGAAGACCTGGGAGTTTCCCTATCTGTACAATCTGATCGACCAGTACCGGAGCCTGGAAAAATATAATAATGGTTATGCCTACAACATGATGTTCGTGGGACCGGGCTGGATGAACAAGATGGGACGCTGGGAGCAGCCTTATGAACTGCTTCTTAAATCCTATACGGAGGGCTGTAAATATTACGGCGAGCTGAAAAAACAGGGCCTGCTGGTGGATATGACCATGAGCGAGTTCGCGGATCACTACAGGGAAAAGAAGCATGTGAATGAGGGCAATTACAACGAGCCCGAGTGTGCGCTCTGGAGGGATATCCTCTACGGATCGGACAAGCAGCTTTTCTGGTACTGCGATCCATACATGAGAGCCTGTGTCAATATGGACCAGGGCGGCGCCATCGTTGACCTGCGGCCTTATGTGGCAAAGCTCAACTGGCCGGTGGGCATCGGTACTCCCCATGTTCAGGATGCATCCTATCCCTTCCTCATCCAGGAAAAATACAGGGCGGGTTATTTCACACATTATGCAGGCGCGGGAACCGTGAGATCCGCTAAACTGTCTTACAACGGAGAAGAGGTGGACCTTTGTCTTTGTCCGACCCATGCTCATTTCTCTGAGGAGGCCATAGACGGGAAAAAGAACAGGATCATAACTCTGGATCCCGTTACCATAGAGTTCAACGGAGTCAGTGTGAAGCTTCAGACGAAGGAGTATTTTGAGGAAGGCTCATCCTCCATAAAGATAGAGAGGAGTATCCTGGAGATCACCGATCCCGATGCAAAAGTAGTTCTGGATGAGTATATCACAGCCTGCTACGGCACCACCGAGTATCCCGAGGATATGACCGGCATTATCCTGAGTGTGGATGAAGAACAGATAGAATATGCCTATAAGTGCCGTGAGGCAAAAAAGGAAAATGCAAAAAAAGTGAGCGCTCTGGTAGGTGCCATCGATACCCGGGTATCCATGACGCCTTCGGATGAGGCGGCCGGTTATATCGAAGAGGGTTATGCATTTTCGCCCATGTTCAAACTGGGCTTTAAAAAGCAGATCAGACAGAAGGAGGTATTTGCGACATGGCTCAGCTTAGAAAAGGCAAACTGAATTACAGATGTCCTTCGTGTTTTATGAGGGATCTGGATATCGATATGTTCCTGAATACCGAGACGGGGATCTATTCCTGTATCCGCTGTCAGTTCAGGGGCGATGAGAAAAAGGTGCTGGAGTGGAACGAAAAGGTCCGCGAGCGTTACGGAGATATGATGAAGAGATTCGACTCCTTCGATTTCTGAAACGTCATCTGTCATCCTGAGGAGCATAGCGACGAAGTCGTTTTCACCTTTGTCATCCTGAGGAGCATGGCGGCGAAGTCGTTTTCACCTTTGTCATCCTGAGGAGCATGGCGACGAAGTCGTTTTCACCTTTGTCATCCTGAGGAGCATGGCGACGAAGTCGTTTTCACCTTTGTCATCCTGAGGAGCATGGCGACGAAGGATCTTGAAAGAATTGATATTGAGATCAAACCCAACCGGGAGAGAAAAAATATGCGCAGTTTTATCAAGGGCATGGATATGTCCACCCTGGCCGAGCTTGAAAAGTGCGGTGCAAAATATTATGACGACGGGATAGAAAAGGATGTTCTTCGCATCATGAAGGATCATGATGTGGACACCATCCGTATCAAGATATGGAATGATCCCTACAGTGAGACCGGCGAACCCTACGGCGCCGGCACCAACGATGTGGATACGGCTGTAGTTATCGGAAAAAAGGTGACAGAGGCCGGTATGGGAGTGCTTCTTGATTTCCATTATTCCGATTTCTGGGCGGATCCCGGAAAGCAGTATAAGCCGAAGGCCTGGAGATCTTACGGCGTGGATGAGCTGGAAAGGGCGGTTTATTCCTTTACCCGCTCTTCACTTGAAAAGATCCTGCTTGCCGGCGTCAGGGTACGGATGGTACAGGTGGGAAATGAAGTCACCGCCGGTCTTCTGTGGCCCGAAGGTCAGCTGGCGGGAGACGGGACCGGATATGACAACTGCGCCCGGTTCATAAGCGCCGGCATCAGGGCTGTCAGGGATGTCAATGAACTCATCCCCGTGATGATCCATCTTGATAACGGCGGAAACAACGAGCTGTATCGCAGATGGTTTGACAATTATCGGAGAAGAGGCGAAGATTTCGATGTGATCGGCATGTCGTATTATCCCTTCTGGCACGGGAGCCTTAAGGATCTGGAGGATAATATGAACGACATAGCGGTCAGATATCATAAGGACATATATGTGGCTGAGGTCTCCATGGGCTTTAGTATGGAGGATTATGCTTCGTATGAAAAACTTGCATCCAAAGAGAGAAAGGGGTATGCTACTAAGGCAGAGCTTGCCGAAAAAGTCGATTATCCCATGACAAAGGAGGGACAGAAGATCTTCGTGGAGGATTTTCTTAACCGTCTTAAAAATGTGGCCGAGGGCAGAGGCAAAGGGTTTTTCTGGTGGGAGCCTGCATGGATCCCGGTTCCGGGCTCAGGCTGGGCTACTCCGGCTTCCCTTAAATATATGGACGATGATCCCGGTCCCTGCGGCAACGAGTGGGCGAACCAGGCTCTGTTTGATTATGACGGCAACGTGAATCCCGCTCTCAGAGTTATCATGGATTTCAAGCGGTAAGGAGGGAATATACTATGAAAATTCTTGTAACAGGCGGCGCAGGCTACATAGGGAGCCGTACCTGT
>JAEEZH010000145.1 GCA_016288495.1 Lachnospiraceae bacterium | reverse complement strand
TGATATGGATGATCTGATCCATGGTGATGCTGCCACCATCGGGATAATGTGTGGTGACGGGAAAAGACATCATCACCTCACAAAAGGAATTATGGGAGGAGATATGATCCAGGTGGACATTTCCAAGTGAAAAGGACAGAGAATGCCTCTCGCCCGACCAGGCGTCCAGAATTGCCTGCTTTCCGGAGAGAAACTGTCCTTTAGCAGGTCCGTACCATAGCACCTTCTCATCTACATGATCCAAAAAGGGCTGGATGTCATTCTTATAGTAACGCTGGACAATATCATTTGTTAAAACGACCATTTCTTTCGTTTTCATCTGTTTTTCCTGCCTCTCATTAAGAATTTCCTGTTGATTTTGGAGCATAAGCTTCAAATCCAGATACATATTATCACAAATCAGAAGCTGAAACGAGTTATATCAGACGGATTTGAGGTTATATTTTACGAACCGTTGAAAGACGCAAATAAATGTGACACACTAACTCATGATATGGAATTTTACCAAAACAGGGGACTGCATGAGGATTTACAAATAGCTATATGTATGTTTGGACTGGTTGTTGCGATCCTTTTGTTATTACAGCTCCCGTATCCGTTTCTTCCGCTGTTTTCAGATATAAGGGAACCGATAAGGGGATAAAGGAATATGAAAATTAAAAGGGCTCACAGGGATGAAAAAATAGGTGTCATCATAGAACGGATGCTGTTCAATGTCATTTTTGCATCCATTATAGTGGCGCTGATAGGTTTTGTTATCGTACAGTCGGCATACCGCAGGTATTACTCATTCAATTTAGTAGAGGACAGCGTTGAGGATACCTATAAGCATATCGTTGAGGCTTTTGTTAATACAGAGGAGCGGGATACGCCGGATCTTGTCGAAATGATTGAAAAAAAGCTTCCCGAGATTGAAGAGGACGAGATCGATGACTGGCTCAGAATAGGAGCAGATACAAACCAGTCCACCGTTTCAGAGTTTAATATAGTGGATGGCAGGGGCATCATCACGCATTCTACCAATCCTGATTATATCGGTTATGACATGCACTCGGGCGATCAGTCCGCAGAATTCTTATGCCTCCTTTCCGGAATCCCTTTTTATTCGCAGGATGTTCAGGGAATGTCTTTTGATGAAAATATAAAAATGCACTATTATGGGGCACCGTTTAAGGGCATGGAAGGTTTTGTCCAGATCGGTGTATCAAAGGAATTATATGACGGACTGATGAATGAAGTCGCGAGGGATACTGCAAGGAACCGTAATATAGGCATTGACGGATTTATCATCATCTGCGACAGAGCCGGAAACATTATAGCGTCAACCAATGACCTGTTTGAAGGCGATACTTTTGCGTATCTGGATTTCCTTCCTGACAATATCGGCGAGGTGAACAAAACAAAGCTTAAGTTCTTTGATCAGGATTATTACTCTGCAGCCCTTACGGAGGAAAGCTTCTGCATCATCGGATGCTACCCTGTTAAGGAAGCCGGGAGGGCAGGGCTTATAGATATGCTGATGGTCATTGTTATGAATGCTGTGATAGCCGTATTTATCTTTAAGACACTGTCAAGGCTGCTCCAGTGTGAAGTGATAGACGGTGTAGAGAGCATTAACGGGTCATTATCAAAGATCACGGAGGGAGACCTTAACGAAAAGGCGGACTTCAGGAAGTCCTTTGAGTTTGATCAGCTCTCCGACGGTATCAACTTTACGGTTAACCGGTTAAAAGAGCTCATAAAGGAAGCCGAAAAGCGGATGGATACAGAGCTTAAACAGGCGGCCAAAATACAGGCGTCTTTCCTGCCCCGTAAATTCCCGCCGTTTCCTGACAGGAATGAATTCGAGCTGTTTGCGTCGATGGTTCCGGCAAAAAATGTCGGAGGGGATTTTTATGATTATTTCTTAGTCGATAAAGACCACCTGGCGCTTGTCGTGGCTGATGTGTCGGGAAAGGGAATACCTGCCGCAATGTTCATGGCCGTAGCAAAGACAAGGCTGCGCCAAAGCGTGTTCAGCTATAAGACCGATGTAGCGCGTGCCATGGAAGAGACCGGTACAGAGCTGTCAAAGGATAATGACGAGATGATGTTTGTCACTGTATGGCTGGGTGTGGTGGATCTTCCGACCGGACATGTGGACTATGTGAACGCCGGACACGAGTATCCTGCCATCTGCAGCGCGCAGGAGGGCTTTAAGTTATACGAGGGCATACACGGCCCATTTGCTGCAGCTGTCGGCGGTACCAAATATACCGCAGGATCCTTTGAGCTTGCCCCGGGAGACATCCTGTTCCAGTATACCGACGGCATTACCGAAGCCACGGATGCGGACGAGAACATGTTCCGGGAAGACAGGATGCTCGAATCCCTGAATAAGGACGTCACGGCTTCTGTGGAGGATATAGATGCTGCGGTACGTTCGGCGGTTGCGGATTTCGTGAAGGATGCACCGCAGTTTGACGATATGACG
>JAEEZH010000144.1 GCA_016288495.1 Lachnospiraceae bacterium | reverse complement strand
GGGGAGGAATATGTTGAGGATATTTTGAGGGCTTCCCTGGAAAGGCCGGCGCTATACGGATGGGCGGTAAGATCCTTCGCTAATGTCCTAAGGAATCCACCACTTCGTGATACCCCCTTAGGACGAAATTCGCTCAGGATGACAGAAGCGGGAGGGATGACAGAAGCGGGAGGGATGACAGAAGATGCTTCTCTGTCCGGTGTGGCTGATTCGGCTGAGCAGGTGATGGGCGAACTGGCTTTTGAGGGGGTCGTATGCGAAAAAAGCCCGATCCTGGAGGGTGCCTTCGTGATAAAGGAATTGCCCGTGGCCCTTAATGAGCTGCAGGCCTTTAAGGCGGGGGCTTTTATGGTCCAGGATATATCATCCCAGCTCTGTGCCCGGGTGGGGGCGAAGGCTGTGCTTTCCCACGGGGGAAAAGACCTGAGGGCCCTGGACCTTTGCGCAGCTCCGGGAGGCAAGACCCTTTATACGGCCGGTCTGCTGTCGGGAAGAGGCCGGGTGCTGGCCAGGGATATCTCCATGGCAAAGGTAAAAAAGATAAACGAAAACCTGCTCCGTCTGGGATATGAAAATGTGGACCTTGAGGTGGGAGATGCCACCGTTTACGAGCCTTCTTTTGAAGATGGTTTTGATCTGGTGATCGCAGATCTGCCCTGCTCGGGGCTGGGGGTCATGTCCAGAAAAGCAGAGCTTAAATACAGGCTCAGGAAGGAGGATATCTCTTCCCTTGCTTCTCTGGGACGCATCATCCTTGACAATGCAGTGAGATATGTAAAAAAAGGCGGTCTGTTGCTTTATTCAACATGCACGGTAACACCGGAGGAAAACGGGGAACAGTTTGACTATCTCAGGGAAGTCAGGAAAATGAGTCCGGTGGACATGGACGCCTATCTTCCGGAAGCTTTCAGGAAGAGGACGGGAAGCAAAGGTTTCCTGCAGCTTATTCAGGGGGTGGACGGCACGGACGGATTTTATATCTCCCTTTTTTCCAGGGCTGAGTGAGACGTCCCGCACATTTTACAAGCAGTTGCGTTTTTTCCTTTAATATGCTACTATATATAGACGTATGTTGACTCAGAGGAAAGCTGATGGTTAAGGCATTTGCGCTTACGGACGTAGGCATGAAAAGACAAATAAATCAGGATTATGTGTTCGCTTCCGCAGATCCTGTGGGAAGTCTTCCCAATCTGTTTATTGTGGCTGACGGTATGGGCGGCCATAATGCGGGGGATTATGCCTCGAGACGGAGTACGGAGATCATTGTTGAAAGCATCGGCAAGAGCGACAGGAAAAGCCCTGTGAAGGTGATCAGGGAGGCCATCGAGGAGGCGAATGCCCATGTGCACGAGGAGGCGTCCCAGAAGGATGAATTCTACGGCATGGGTACCACCTGTGTCGTGGCCACCATTATAGATGATATCCTCTATGTGGCAAACGTGGGGGATTCCAGACTTTATCTGATAGATACGGACATCACGCAGATCACAAAGGATCATTCACTGGTGGAGGAGATGATCAGGGTGGGACAGATAGACAGAGACCGTGCCAGGAACCACCCCGATAAAAATATAATCACCAGGGCAGTGGGAGTGATGAAGCAGATAAAGGTGGATTTTTTTGATGTGCATGTAAAAGCCGGTGACCTGATACTCATGTGCTCCGACGGCCTGTCAAACATGGCTGAGGATGAAGTGATCAGGGATGTCCTTTTGTCCACTCCCGATCTGGAAGAAAAGGCAAAGAAGCTGATAAAGCTTGCCAACGAGAACGGGGGAAAGGATAATATCGCGGTTATAGTCATAGAGCCGTTTGCATAGATGAGAATGACCGGGGGACAGAAAGAGGACGGATATGTTAAGTGAAGGATTGGTATTAGCCGACAGATATGAGATCACCGGAAAGATAGGCACCGGCGGCATGTCTGACGTATATAAAGCAAAGGACCACAAGCTGAACAGGTTTGTGGCTATTAAGGTTCTCAAAAATGAGTTCTCCGAGAATAAGAATTTTGTATCAAAATTCCGCGTTGAAGCCCAGTCGGCTGCCATACTCATGCATTCAAACATCGTTACGGTCTATGACGTAGGCGATGAGGACGGTATCCATTACATCGTAATGGAACTGGTGGAGGGCATCACTCTCAAGAAATATATTGAAAAGAAGCTGCGCCTCTCCGTAAAAGAGGCGGTCAGCATAGCCATAAACGTATCCATGGGCATAGAATCCGCCCATAACAATCATATCATTCACAGGGACATCAAACCCCAGAACATCATCATCTCAAAGGACGGAAAGGTAAAGGTAACGGATTTCGGTATAGCCAGAGCCGCCACCTCCAATACCATCACGTCCAACGCCATGGGTTCTGTGCATTATACCTCTCCCGAGCAGGCCAGAGGCGGATATTCCGATGAAAAGAGCGATATCTATTCTCTGGGCGTCACACTTTATGAGATGCTTACCGGCAGGGTCCCCTTTGACGGTGAGACCACGGTTTCCATAGCCATAAAGCATATCCAGGAAGAGATGCCTTCACCCAGGGAATATGTGGATGACATACCCGTGAGCGTGGAGCAGATCATCCGCAAATGCTGTCAGAAAAACCCTGCCCGCAGATATCAGACCATGGGAGAGCTCATAGTGGATCTCAAAAAATCCCTGATCACTCCCGATGAGAATTTTGTGGTGATCCCCGATCTGGAAAAGCGGGGCAATACCAGAATGGTGACTGATAACGATATCAGGCAGATCCGCTCGGAGACGGGGCGTCTGGCTCCCTTTGAGGATGACGATTCCCTCCTCACCGGAGGCCGTCCCTACAAGATCAAAAACAATGACCGCCGGGAGGCTTTTTACGAAGAAGATCCTGACAGCGGATATTATCCCGAGTCCGAGGAAAACGGATATGAGGATTATCCCGATGAAGAATATGAGGAGGATTATCCCGACGAAGAATATGAAGAGGATTATCCTGACGAAGAATATGAGGAGGATTATCCCGATGAAGAATATGAAGAGGATTATCCCGACGATGAATATGAGGAGAGATATGAAAAATCAGGGGCTTTTGTGACCGGCCAAAGGGACAGAAAACCCGTCAAAAAACCGGCTAAAAAGAAGCCGAAAAAGGCTCCCCAAAAGAAGGGCGGCGGCCTTTTGCCCAAGGCTCCCCAAAAGAAAAAAACGCCGAAGGAGGCACCCAAGAGGACTCCCAAGAACGCACCGAAAAAGACTCCCCAGAAGCCTGCCCCCAGACGCAAGGATTCCGGCAGGGCGGGTGAGGATGATGATGATGATATCCTGGATCCCGGTACGGAAAAGATCATGAGCATACTGGGGATCATAATGGCCATTATCATTGCGGTCATCGCCATTATCCTGGCTTCCAGGATGCTGGGACTGTTTTCCGTAAAGGAGAAGGAGACGACCCAGGAGGAAGTTCAGGATGCCAAGTATGTAAATATGATAGCCGTTACAGGCATGTCTTTTGATCTGGCTAAGGAAAAGCTGGAAGAACTGGGACTTTCCGTGACGGCCACTTACCAGACTTCGAAGGTGGAGAAGAACCAGGTCATCGGTCAGGATATCGAGGCCGGCACCAGCGTTCTTTCCGGTTCGGTGGTGGAGCTCATGGTCAGCTCAGGCCAGGACGGGGTGGTCATCCCCGACGTCTCCGGACTCTCCGAGGCAGAGGCCAGGGTAAAGCTGGAAAACGAAGGTTTCGTGGTGGAAACGGATGAAAGCGCTTCCAACGTGGTGGATAAGGGCAATGTAATATCCCAGATCCCCGGGGCGGGAGAGAGCTGGCAGAAGGGCGGCACCGTGACCATCTATATCAGTACCGGTCCTTCCGAGGACACGGTTGAGGTTCCCGATCTCAAGAACCTGACGGAAGCTCAGGCCAGGGAAGTGCTGACCACCATAAATCTCACCTGGAATACCATATCCGAGGAGAACTCCGATACCGTTCCCGTGGGCTGTGTCATATCCCAGTCCGTGGCACCCGGCAGTACCGTGAACGAAGGCGAGGCCATCGATTTTGTACTGAGCGTGGGTCCTGCCCAGGATATCCCTCAGGTTACTTATTATTCATGTAACTATAATGTAAACGCTCCCTCCATGTATGCAGGAGGTGTGGCTACGGTCACCCTGACCCAGACATCCACCGGGACGGTGCTGTTTTCCACAAACACCACTTCCTTCCCAGTGGCTATCAACTTAAGCGGTATCCAGGGCGGCCCCGAGGCTACTTTGAGCATAAAATACACACTTGAGAGCACGGTCATAAATGAGAAGGAGGACGGTTCCATAGAGAGCAAGACCACCACGGAGGAAAAGACCGAAACCCAGAACGTGACTCTGACGCCGCAGAACTGATATGGATGATTTCACCGGCAGGATCGTAAAAGGAGTTGGGGGATTCTATTATGTGGATGTGCCCCATAACGGTATCTTTACCTGCAGGGCCAAGGGCCTTTTCAGAAATGAGAAGGTGAAGCCTCTGGTGGGAGATATGGTCCGCCTTCATCCCGTGACTGATACGGATATCGACAATCCGGGTCACATAGACCGGGTCCTTCCACGGCATTCAGAAATGATCAGGCCCGCTCTGGCAAATGTGGATCAGATACTTGTATTGTTTGCAGCCAAGGATCCCCCCGTCAATCTCAATCTTCTTGACAGATTCCTGTGCGAGACTGCCAGAAGGGATATACCGGGTGTGATCTGCTTCAATAAGTGCGATCTGGCAGATGAAGAAAAAAAGACCCGGCTTAAGCAGATATATGAGCCGGCAGGCTATAAAGTGCTTTTGATGAATGCCAAGACCGGCGACCTGACTGATCTTAAGGCGATACTTAAGGGAAAGGTCTCTGCCCTGGCAGGACCTTCCGGTGCAGGTAAATCCACACTGGTGAACCGGCTTCAGTCCGAGGTTGAGATGGAAACGGGCATCATCAGCAAAAAACTGGGCCGCGGCAAACATACCACCAGACATGCGCAGCTTTTCAGGGTGGATGCTCTGGAGGATACTTATATTGCGGATACGCCGGGTTTTTCCAGCTTTGATGTGATGGAAGAGGATGCCTCCAATCTGGGCAGTTTATTTCCCGAGATAGATAAATTTTCGGCCGATTGCCGTTTTGCCAGATGTTCCCATATCAAGGAAAATGAGTGCGGCGTAAAGGCTGCCTTAGAGGCGGGACTGATACCCGTCAGCAGGTATGAAAGCTATTCGTTGTTTTATGAAGAGATCAGGTCCAGGAGGAATTATTAAGTGAAGAATCTTTTATGCCCCTCCATTTTGTCCGCGGATTTTTCAATACTGGGAGAACAGATAAAGGAGATAGCCGCCAACGGTGCTGACTATCTTCATATCGATGTGATGGACGGGATGTTTGTACCTCAGATATCTTTCGGTATGCCTGTGATCAAATCCATCAGGAAGGTTACCGACCTTTTCTTTGATGTACATCTCATGGTGGAAAAGCCGGAACGCTATATCGATGATTTCGCCGGCTGTGGTGCCGACGGTATCACCATACATATGGAGGCCTGCGATGATCCGGCAGCAGCCCTTACCAAAATAAGAAAACTGGGACTCAGAGCCGGTGCGGCCATCAGCCCGGGAACGAGCGTGGAAAGATTTGCCGAGGTTTATGACAAGCTGGATATGGCTCTGGTCATGACCGTGAATCCCGGACAGGGCGGACAGAAGTATATCGAGAATTCCACCCCCCGGATCATGCAGACCAGGAAGTTTTTTGAAGATAAGGGTATCGATATGGATATCCAGGTGGACGGCGGTATCACCAGGGATAATATCGAGAGAGTGATAAAATCCGGCGCAAACGTGATAGTTATGGGATCTTCGGTATTCAAAGGAGACGTGGGAGAGAATACCAGATTCTTTGCCGAAAAGATGAAAGGCTTGTAATATGTCTGATACGTATCTGGTCATCGGCGCGGGACCTGCGGGTCTGACCGCGGCCTATGAGCTTTTGAAACAAAAGAAAGGCTGTCATGTCATAGTCCTGGAAGAGACGGACAGTATCGGCGGCATATCTAAAACGGTGAATTACAAGGGAAACCGTATGGATATGGGAGGCCATCGCTTTTTTTCCAAGATAGATAAGGTGAACGCCTGGTGGGAGGAAATGCTGCCCATGCAGGGTGCGCCGGCAAAGGATGATATCCTCCTAAAACGCAGCGTCAGGGTGAAAAAAGGCGGTCCGGATCCGGAGAAAAAGGATGCGGTGATGTTGAAGCGCCGTCGGATCTCCAGGATATTTTTTGACGATAAGTTTTATGATTATCCCATTTCCATGAAGAGGGAGACCTTCAGGAATATGGGCTTTATCAACACCGTCAAGGTCGGGTTCTCCTATATGGCCACGGTCTTTCACAAGCTTCCCGAAACCAGCCTTGAAAACTTTTATATCAACAGATTCGGAAAAAAGCTTTATTCCATGTTCTTTGAATACTATACGGAGAATCTCTGGGGACGTCATCCTTCGCAGATCGATGCCTCCTGGGGAGCCCAGAGGGTTAAGGGCCTTTCCATAGTGGCCATCATAAAGGATGTGTTCGGGCGTATTTTCCGTGTGAAAAACAGGAAGGTGGAGACCTCGCTGATCGAAGAGTTCAAATATCCGAAGCTGGGTCCCGGGCAGCTGTGGGAACTGACCGCAGACAGGATAAGAAAGATGGGCGGAGAGGTCATCAGGGGGGCCAGAGTGGTGAGAGTGGTCAAAAACGATGACAACCACATGACGGGCCTGGTCTATGAGAAGGATGGAAAGGAGATCTCCCTTGACGGCGATGCGATCATTTCATCCATGCCCCTTAAGGATCTGGTCATGGGAATGAACGATGTGCCCCGGGAGGTTTACGATGTGGCATCGAATCTTCCTTACAGGGATTATATGACCCTGGGAGTTCTGGTGCCTTCACTGCGGCTCAAAAATATCACGAAGCTCAGGACTGTGGGAAACATAGTCCCCGACTGCTGGGTCTATGTCCAGGACCGCAGGGTGAAGATGGGCCGTTTCCAGATCTACAACAACTGGTCGCCCTATATGGTAAAGGATCTGGAGCACACAGTCTGGGTGGGCCTTGAGTATTTTGTGAACGAGGGTGACAAATACTGGAACATGTCCGAGAAGGAGTTTTCCGCCCTGGGGGTATCCGAGATGGTAAAGATCGGCATCATCAAAAGCAAAAAGGATGTCATCGATACCCATATGGAAAAGATCAAAAAAGCTTACCCCGCATATTTTGATTCCTACGATGATATAGACGTGGTGGTGGATTATCTGAAACAGATAGACAATCTCTACTGTGTGGGCAGGAACGGCCAGCACAGATACAACAACATCGATCACTCCATGTGCACTTCCTTCGAGGCCGTGAGCAATATAGTGAACGGACGCATGGACAAATCGAATGTCTGGAATGTAAACACGGAAAAGGAATACCATGAGGTTTCCTCAAATGAGGTGGATTAAATGCCGATAAGGATTGAAAATTATATGGGCACCATAGGCTTCAACGCCAGGAAATATTTTCCCAGGCTGGCCTCCGAGGCTTATCTTAAGATGATGTTTTTAAGGCGCCGCCGTCAGGGCAGGGAATATATCGAGCTTTTTAACAGTTTCGGTGATGAACTTCCCCATCCCAGGGTGGTAAATCTGGAGACCATTAACAGATGTAATTCTACCTGTGATTTCTGCTGTGCCAACAAAAACAGTGACAAGCGTCCTTTCGCCAGGATGGAGGAGGAGCTTTTCAGGAGCATCATAGACCAGCTGGCAGACTGGGGCTACAAGAACAGGCTGACTCTTTACGGCAACAACGAGCCCTGGATGGATACCAGGATAGTGGAGTTTCACAAATATGCCCGGGAAAAGCTGCCCGATGTTCATATCTTCATGAGCACTAACGGCCTGCTCCTGACTCCGGAAAAGGTGGACGCCATAGCTCCTTATATAAATGAGCTCATCATCAACAACTACGCCGAGACCCAGGAACTCCAGGCTCCCCACAAGGCTGTCTATGAGCATATCAAGTCCAATCCGGAAAAGTTTAAGGATCTGGACGCCAGGATCCAGATCAGATATATCCATGAGATCCTGACCAACAGGGCAGGTGCTGCGCCGAACAAGGCCATGGGATCAAAGCCCATCGAGGAGATCTGCCTCATGCCTTACACGGATATGTGGATCGTCCCTGACGGCAGGCTGGGTATCTGCTGCTGTGATAACCGGGAGGTGACCACTCTGGCGGACCTTAATAAGACGCCGCTTAAGGAGGCATGGAATTCCAAGGCTTATCAGGAGCTGAGAAAGAGGATGGAGATGAAGGGCGGCAGGGCCAATCATCCTTTCTGTAAATATTGTGATTTCATTGATGCGGGGCTGCGCATGGATGAGGTTCGGAAAGGGCTGGGGAAGTGACCCCGGCCTTTTTTTTCATGGAGTAATAAATTTATGTTCCGCTTCAGCAGGTTTTCGATCAATAGTGAGCGTCTAAAAATAGGCCGGTACTTAACGCAAAATCATCCGGTGGATGATTTTGGGGAGCGTTTGTGAGCACTAAGTGCGAACGCGACCTGAGAACATAGTGAAGTCTGAGTTTAGTATCCGCTGCCGTTCCGGCGGAGGGTTCCCATGCACAACGGTGGCATAATAATATACTACAATGGGAGGCCGCCGGAATTTTGCCGGCGAGAGCCGGTAGCTCACGATGATCGGAAAGATGCTGAAGCGGAGCGCAGACACTCACGATGATCATTTCGAGACATACTCACTTAAGAAATCCGCTCGGTGTGCCCAGGTGTGACCTGCCCGGGCCAGTTCATAGCCCGCATCGGCAATACTTTGAAGACGTTCGGGATCGTTGAGAGCGTCTTTTATAATGCCGGGGATGACATCCAGCTCCTTAAGGGAATAAAGCAGACAGTCCTGGCCGTCTGTGAGGATAGTGTCCAGATATACGCTGGAATCCGTAAAGGAAACGCTTCTGTTGAGCATGGTGTTGAAGATGCGGTCGTGGGCGCCGTTCTTGAACCAGGGCATCACGTTTATGCAGATCTTGCTGCGCCGCATGAGCCTGAGGCACTCAAGGGAAGTGCAATACGACAGGGGGATGATATTGTCCCTGCTTTGGCACTCGAATTTGTCCCAGCCGCTGCCCACGCAGACCACCTTTAACCCCGAATCCGCCAGGATGCGGATCACGGCGCATCTGTAATAATATCTTATGTACATGTCAAAGTGCACCATGTGGGAATAAGCTTCCCTCAGCATGTCGTCCGTGATGTGGTCATGCTCCTGGGCAGTGCGCCTGATCATGGGCTCGAATACTTCTTCGAAGGTCTTGTCGGGATTCTTTATCATCTCATCCATGACACTGCGGTAAAAGGCTTCATATTCGGGGCCTTCTTTTTTGATGTATTGCTCGTAAAATTCCGGAGCCGCGCTGCTGCCCACAAAAAGCAGATCGATGTCCCTGTCCCTTATGGGAAGCGGCTCGTCCCCCTCCCAGTCAAGCTCCGTGCCCGCCAGAGGGAGAAAAGGGCCCAGCTTTACATGGGGATAAAACCTGCACATGTAAGCTTCATGGTTCCTATCCACGCAAAGCTGGGTATAGTCTGCGGGGAGCTGGGGCATGAATCTGTCGTAGTAGAAAGGATGATCCACGACGATGTTGTAGCAGGGAACGCCGAAATCTTCCCAGATATATCTGTCGGACTCGTCCCGAAGGAGCTGCTCGTTGCAAAGTCCGTGAAAATTGAAGGAAAGCATGGCAGTGTTTCCCTTTTTGATGAAGCGCAGGAGACGAAAGGCGCTTTCGGCTTCTTTTTTGTAATCAAACATGAAAACCTCGTGGCCCAAAAGCCTGAATTCTTTTTCCATCTGTTCGGAAAAAAAGCCCAGTGTTTCCGTCCCTCCCTTGAATAAGATCAGTTTTTTCATGAAAATCCTCCCAAAACCACCATATATAGTATATAACAAAAAAATATATTGTAGTAGAAATTTTTTGTGCAAAATGATATAATGTTGAAAGTTGCGGAGGCATATGCTTCTGAATTCATAAATATCTTAGGAGGTATTTACAATGGGCGCAAATTTTGAAGAGTACAAGAGTATGTCAGAGGAGGATCTGAGTTATCTTGTGGCCGAGAAAAAGGCGGAGCTTCAGAGGACGAAGATCGACCTGGATCTCGCTTTCACATCACTGGGACAGCTGGAGTCCAGGGAAAAGAAAGCCATGGCCAGTGCGGCCGAGAAACAGGCGGCTTTTGACAAAGCCAGCAAAATGGTAACGGACATCAATAAGGCTCTGGACTCCGAGAAGACAGAATCCATATTTTTGCTGGATACTGTGGAGACGCTGAAGGAAGAACAGGAAAAGGCTGAGGACGAGATCAAGAACGCGGCGGCTACCATAGGCATCACACCTGCTGAGCTGGACAGTCTGGATTCCGATCTGGAAAAGGTAAAGCTGGAGAGCGCACTTGCCGATGAGGAATTTGCCGATGCACAGAAGGCTCTGGATTTAGCCAAAAAGATCTTCAACGAAAAGCAGACCCTGCTCAAGGATAAGAGCAGACTGGATAAAGAAACGCAGCTGCGCAAGGAGATCGCCGACGCCAGGAAGAAGGTGGCGCAGCTTGTGGCAAATGACGACGACCGTCGTATCTATGAATTGGAAAAGGCACTTAAGGACTGTGATGACGCAGTAGCCCAGAAGAAGCTTCAGAACGAAGTGGCTGCAGCGATCGCATCCAAGAAGAACGGCAACAGGTTCACCGCGGTGGCCGGTGCCGGCATGAACTGCCTCATGAGCGCTGACGGTTCCTTCTATACATATGAGCTTGCCAAGGACGGCAGCGTGAAGTACACCATGCTGGACAAGAAGCCGAAGGCACGTAAGTCCGAGGTCATAACCGATCCCGACGACGCAAAGATCGAGAGTACCATAAAGGGAAAGAGAGAGGGTCTTGAGTATCTTTTGGATATCAAGGATTCCGTATATAAAAATGTGACCTACAGGGTGGATGCCAAGGATGTGAGCACCATGACCGCCCTTGACCGTTATTGCGCAGGCGGCTCCGTCAGCTTCAGCTATGGGGATCATGCGCTTGAATTTAAAAACGGAGAGCTGGGCTTTACTGATTTCTCCGGTGATTTTATTGCGGTATATGCCGATTCGGGTATCAGTGCATCCGGTGAGGTTTCGGTTGATTCCATGAGTGCAGGGGAATATGAGATACTTGCCGCTGATGAGAATGTATCCGGGCTGTCCGGAGACGAGATCAAGAGAGGCGAGCTTGTCGTATTTTCGGATGTTTCCACCCAGCAGTGCGGTGAGGAGGATTACAGACAGCAGATAAAGATATTCAGATCCAGAGGACGCCAGGAGGGTATCGATTATGTGGTAAACGGTGACTGTGCCGGGAATTATACCATTGTCAGCGCTGATATCGAGTACGAATACAAGCCCACCGACATCACCTTCTCCGAAAAAGGCGTTATGGGTTCTGCATCGGGTTCCGATCCCGAGGCGGCAGTCAAGGAACTGATATCCCTGAACGCCATCACGGTAAAGGCTTCCGAGGATGCCCAGGCGGCAGCGGATAAGATGACCCAGTGTGAGGATGAGGCGAAGAAAAAGCGGGGTGAGGCCGATTCCCTCACTTCATTAAAGAAAAAGTATGAGGATATCAAGGCAAAGCATAACAAGCTGAAGTCTGATTTTGACGAGGCTAAGAAGAGCCGTGAGTTGAGGCTCAAGGCCGCAGAGGCTAAGCTCAAGGAGCATGAGCAGAATATCACCAAGAACAACGAGCTTCTGGTAACTGCCAAGGCAGATCTGGAAAAGGCACAGGCCGACATGGAAGAGGTTGCCACAGCCAAGGCGGCATCTGAAAAGAAGAAGGCCGACAAGAATGCCGAGATCGCCCAGATCAAAGAGGTTAAGATCCCTGCCCTGGTGGAGGATCTTAAGGATATCATAAAGGCTTCCGGAAAGGCACCCGATGAACTGGGTATCACCGACGATATGCTGAATCCCGTTCTTGAGGCTCCCAAGAAGCCCGAACCCAGGAAGGAAGCACCTAAGCCTGCACCCGCACCCGCACCTGCACCTGCACCTGCTGCGCCCGCGCCCGCTCCCAAGCCGGAGCCCGCGCCCGAGCCCAAGCCGGAGCCTGCACCCGCACCTGCTCCTGCCATGACTCCCGCGGCAGCCAGAGCAGCCATGATGGCTGAAAACGAGGCCAAGAAAGAGGCGGCAGCTTCCGCACCTGCAGAGGAGGCCAAGAGCGCACCTGTTCCTACCGAGGAAGAGGCAGAGGGCGAAGGCGTTGCTGTAGAGATGATCAATCAGCGTAAGAGCCGCAGCGCAGGCGACAGAGTCGTGCTTAAGCAGACCGAGAAGGATACGATCGCCGTTACCGAAGTATACGGTAAGGACGGAGTTCCCGAGAATTTCGTGATCATACCTTCCGAGGGCAATGCAGAAGATACAGTTACCGTAAATTCCGGTACCAGATTCAAGCTGGAGTTTGATTCACCCAACATCATCAGCGAGGACGGAGTTCCTTCGACCTGGAACAGATCGAAGCACGCCAGCATAGATGCAGCCGGAGTGCTGAAGCTTAAGGCGGATAAGGGTTCATCGAATTACAAGCTCATTATCGAGGGCAGCTATAAGGGCAAGAATTACAAGCTTACCATGAGAGTCATGAACCTGTGCTTCTCACAGACGCTGCAGACCATGAAGCTGGATGCCATGCAGCCTAAGGTAAAGGTTTCCCTTATGGAAGTTATGACCTTTGCCACCACGGATATGATCACAGGCATCTGGACAGTGGATGATAAGCAGCTGATGCCCGGTCTGTGGTCCAGGATATCCATCAACGGTAAGGAGATTGTGGAAGCCAAGCTTTACAACGACAACAAGACCGTGGAGATCAAGAGACTGGACGGCCCCGGAAAGGGAAGAGTTCCCGTGGCTGTATGGATGAACGGCGCCGAGTACCGCACTACCATAAATGTGAGCGACAAATAATAAGAATATTGACTATTTAAAAAAACAGGCAGGAGTGATATAATATCCCTGCCTGTTTTATTTTTTTGGATTAAGATCCTTCGGGCTGCGCCCTCAGAATGACATGGGAATGGTCAGAATGACATGAGATTGGTCGGAATGATCTGCGGATGGTCATGGTGAGGGGGCGGAGGATCTCGGGAGAAAAACATGGATAAAGAAAAACGTAACAGAGCGCTTATCATCATGCTGGTGCTCTGTGTGGCTTTCGTAGTAATATCATTTTTTACCGCCCATGAAAAGGGTGAGATGAGCATATCCCAGGTCATGAGGGACGCTGTTCTGCATGAGCATGAAAAGATCAGCCTTTTCGGACTCATGGAGGTGAATCCTTCGCTGATCTCCGCGTTTACGGTGACGGCCATATTGCTGATCGCAGCCTTCCTCATCAGGATCTTTGTGATACCGAAGTTCTCTATTGTCCCCGGTAAGTTCCAGATAGTGCTGGAGCTGATGGTGGGATATTTTGATGACCTGGCAAAGTCATATTCGCCCCACACCAACCGATTCCTGGCGGTATACACCTTCTGTGCCGGTATCTACATCTGTCTGGGCACTTTGTTTGAGCTTCTCGGTATTCAGGTGGTGAACACCCACGGATCTTCCATGGCACTTCCTGCCCCTTTGGCTGATATAAACGGTGCGATAGCGCTGGGCTGTCTGTCGTATCTGATCATTTTGTCGGGAGGCATCGCCGGTAACGGTTTAAAGGGTATCGGTCTTACGCTCAAAGAGTTTTCGCTGCCGGTTTCCATGAGCTTCCGTCTCTTCGGAGCTTTGCTGTCGGGCCTTCTGGTCACGGAGCTGGTTTATTTTTATATCCATCTGTCCTATCTGCTGCCCGTGCTGGTGGCGGTTCTGTTCACACTCATCCATGCGCTGGTGCAGGCGTATGTGCTCACGCTTCTCACAGCCATGTTCTACGGTGAGGTGAATGAGAAAAAGGAAAAGAAGAAGAAAGCATGAATTAATATTTATTCATATTAAGGAGGATGTCGTGAAAAATATGTTATCAAAAAACAGGATCCGAAATGTGATCCGGACTGTCATTTCCATGGCGGGAGTATTTATGACCACAGCGGCGGTTTATGCTGCCGAGGCCTCTTCGGATGCGGCTGTAGCTGCAGCTGATGCATCTGTTCTGAGCGCAAAGGCTTTTGCGGCTGCAATAGCCATCGGACTGGCGGCTCTGGGCGGCGCCATAGGTATGGGTATGCTGGTTTCCAAGTCTGCAGACGGCGTGGCCAGGCAGCCCGAGGCCCAGTCAAAGATACAGGCTATCATGATGCTCGGTCTGGTATTCGTGGAGACAGCCATAATCTACGCACTGGTTATCGCGATCCTTATTATATTTGTATTGTAGGATTATCACCTTACGGGAGATGAAAAATGACAGGATTACCTTTAAATATAGATTGGCAGCAGATTGTGCTGCATCTGTTTAATTTTGTGATCTTAAGTACCGGCCTGTACATCCTTTTGTATAAGCCGGTGAAGGATTTCATGAACAAAAGAGAGGAACATTACCGGGCTATGGATGAGGCCGCCAAGGAGGCCGGTGACAAAGCGAGGGCTGCCAAGGAAGAGTATGAGAGCAAGCTGGCATCGGCTGAAGAGGAGATATCACAGATGAAAAAGGCTGCCACCCAGAGGGCGAAGGAAGCCTCCGATATCACTCTGGCCAACGCCCAGACCCAGGCTGCCGGGATCATAGCGGAAGCCAAGTCCCTGGCTGAGTCCGAAAGAGAGCGTATCCTTTCCAATGCAAAGGATGAAGTGGTATTTCTTGCAGGTGAGGCCACAGCCAAGATCATGGATTCCCAGAAGGACGTCTATGAGAATTTTGCGCGCTCGGTGCAGCATTGATTCTTTTTTGAGATAATGATATGAGTAAAGTTTTAGTAAAAATCAGAAGCTCCAGAGAACCTACCGAGGAGCAGAAATCAAAACTCCTTCCGTTTCTGAATGAAAGATACGGCGAGGAGATAGTATTTGAATATATCAGGGACCGTAAACTGGTAGGCGGCTTCACCATGGAAGTCGGAAACGATTTTTATGATTACAGCCGTGAAGCCAGACTGGAACAGCTCACCCGTAAATGGGAACAGACTGTTAAGAAAGCTTCTTTTTCCGACGACCTGATCCCCCTTCTGAGGGAGGATCTGGACAACTGGGTCCCCAAGACCCTGGCGGAGCAGATCGGTATTGTGGACACCGTGGGAGACGGTATAGCCACGGTTACGGGGCTAAAGGAAGCCGAATACGGTGAGATCCTTATTTTTGAAGGCGGAGTCAGGGGCATGGTGCAGAATCTGTCCCGGGAGGGCCTGGGCTGCGTACTTTTCGGAGACGATTCCTCAGTGACCGAGGGCAGCAGGGTCCGCCGTACCGGAAGGGCTTCCGGTGTACCTGTCAGTGAAAAGATGCTGGGACGTGTGGTGGACGCCCTGGGTTACGCCATTGACGTGGGAGATGAGATCAAGCCTGAGAAATACATGCCCATAGAGGCACAGGCTCCCGGCATACTTGAGAGACAGAGCGTTCATGAGCCCATGGAGACCGGGCTTTTGTGTATAGATTCCATGTTCCCCATAGGCAGAGGCCAGAGAGAGCTGATCATCGGCGACCGTCAGACTGGCAAGACTGCCGTGGCCATGGATACCATACTGAACCAGAAGGGCAAGAATGTGGTCTGCATCTATGTGGCCATAGGTCAGAAGGCTTCATCCGTGGCCCAGCTGGCCAGATCCCTTAAGGATAAGGGAGCCATGGATTATACCATCATAGTCTGCGCTTCCGCTTCCGAATCGGCACCTATGCAGTATATTGCCCCTTATTCGGGCTGTGCCATAGGCGAATACTTTATGAATAAGGGACGTCATGTGCTGAGAGTATATGATGATCTGTCAAAACATGCCGTAGCCTACAGGGCTCTGTCCCTTTTGCTGGAGCGTTCCCCCGGGCGTGAGGCTTATCCGGGAGACGTATTTTATCTTCATTCCAGGCTTTTGGAGAGATCGGCCTGTCTGTCGGACAAGAACGGCGGAGGTTCCATGACGGCACTTCCCATTGTGGAGACCCAGGCAGGAGACGTGTCGGCTTATATCCCGACCAATATCATATCCATTACCGACGGACAGATCTTCCTGGAGAGCTCGCTGTTTTTCTCGGGCCAGCGCCCCGCGGTAAATGTGGGACTTTCGGTGTCCAGAGTGGGAGGCGCGGCTCAGACAAAAGCCATGAAAAAGGCTGCGGGATCCCTGAGGCTGGAGCTTGCCCAGTACAGGGAGATGGAAGTGTTTACCCAGTTTTCTTCGGATCTGGACGATGCTACCCAGAGACAGATCGCATACGGCCAGGGCCTTATGAGGCTTCTGCGTCAGGAGAGGTATTCACCCATTTCCCACCACGGCCAGGTGGTCATACTGGTGACTGCCATGGCTAAGGGTTTTGTGGGAGTTCCCCTTGATGATATTCCCGAAGTGGCTAAGGGCCTGTGTGAATATTTTGAGCACAGAGCACCACATATCTGCTCCAGACTGGATGTGGAGGGGGATATGGATGAGCGGATGAAAAGCGATATCATCAGGATAGCCGAAGAGTACCTCGCAGATCACAGGGAGTCAGAGGATGCCGACAGTTAAGGAGATCCAGAAAAGAATAAATTCCGTGAGGGAGACCCAGAAGAGCACGAACGCCATGTATCTGATCGCATCCACAAAACTCCAGAGGGCGAGAAAGGAACTGGATGCCACCAGACCTTATTTTGAAGCCCTTTTGTCTGAGATCAAGCGGGTTTTCAGGGTGAACCGGAATGTGGAGAGCAGGTTCTTTTATCCTCCGGGTGAGGACGACGATCATAAGGGCTGTTACGGCATACTGGTCATCACGGGAGATAAGGGACTGGCAGGCTCCTACAACTATAACGTGATAAAGACCGTGAACCGGCTGCTCAAGGAGCATCCCGACCATGAGCTTTTTGTGGTGGGGGAATACGGTAAGAATTATTTTAATTCCCACGGCATACCCATCAGGGAAAATTTCTGGGCGGCTTCCAACCACCCCACCTCCTACAGGGCCAGGGAGATCACATCGGCTCTCCTGGAAAGGTTTATGGAGGGACATATAGACAAGATATATATCGTATATACCGATATGAACAGGGGGGAAGCCAGGGTGATGAGCTCCAGGATACTTCCCTTCCACAGGGGGAATTTTGTTTCTCCAACCGCGGGAGAAAATGAGGCCCCCGTCACTACCGAATTCGAATTCGTGCCCTCCCTGGAGGAGGTGCTGGGTATAGCTGTGGGGTCCTATCTTTCGGGCTATGTGTACTCCGCTCTGGTGGATTCCTTTTGCTGCGAGCAGAACGCACGTATGGCCGCGATGGATAATTCCAACAGAAACGCCCAGGAGCTCATAGATGAGCTTAACAGACAGTATAACAGAGTGAGACAGTCGCTGATCACCCAGGAGATCACTGAGGTGACGGCGGGTGCCATGGCTCAGAAGAGAAAGAGAAAGAAAAAGAAATGGCAAAAGGCAGAATCATAGAAATACAGGGACCTGTCATAGATGTCAGGTTTAAAAAAGGAGAGCTGCCCAAAATAAAGGAAGCCCTCACTGTGGATGTTAAAGGCGAACAGCGTGTGATGGAAGTCTCTTCACACGTGGGAAGCGATGTGGTCAGGTGCATCATGCTGGACCGGTCGGAGAATATGCGCCTTGACATGGAAGTGATCTCGGACGGACACGGGGTGAGAGTTCCGGTGGGAGAGGTCACACTGGGCCGTATGTTCAATGTGCTTGGACAGCCCATAGACGGGAAAGACCCTATACCCGAGGACGCCCAGAAGTGGGAGATACACCGTAAGGCTCCCGAGTTTAAACAGCAGCGTCCCGTGGTGGAGATACTGGAGACCGGTATCAAGGTGGTGGATCTGCTGGAACCCTATCCCAAGGGCGGAAAGATCGGACTCTTCGGCGGTGCCGGAGTGGGCAAGACCGTTATGATCCAGGAGCTCATCCACAATATCGCCATGGTGCACGGCGGCTACTCTATTTTCACGGGAGTGGGAGAGCGCAGCCGTGAGGGTAACGACCTTTGGAATGAGATGAACGAAAGCGGCGTTATAGATAAGACCGCCCTTGTTTTCGGACAGATGAACGAGTCTCCCGGAGTCAGGATGAGGGTGGCTCTGTCAGGTCTTACCATGGCCGAATATTTCAGGGATACCCAGAATAAGGATGTGCTTTTGTTCATAGACAACATATTCAGGTTCGTACAGGCCGGCTCGGAGGTGTCTACCCTTCTTGGCCGTATGCCTTCGGCAGTGGGATATCAGCCTACCCTGGCCAATGAGATGGGAGCGCTCCAGGAGAGGATCACCTCCACCAGAAGCGGTTCGGTGACTTCCGTTCAGGCAGTGTATGTGCCTGCGGATGATCTGACGGATCCCGCCCCGGCCACTACCTTTACACATCTGGATGCCACTACCGTCCTTTCGAGGCGTGTGGCTGAGCAGGGACTGTACCCGGCTGTGGATCCCCTGGAGTCATCTTCCCGTATCCTGACCCCCGAGATAGTAGGGGATGAGCATTATCGCGTGGCCAGAAAGGTTCAGGAGATGATCCAGAAATATAACGAGCTTCAGGATATCATAGCCATTCTGGGTATGGACGAGCTGGATGACGAAGACAAGCTGACGGTGGCAAGGGCCAGGAAGGTTCAGAGATTCCTGTCCCAGCCCATGCATGTTGCGGATAAATTTACCGGCGTCCCCGGTGCTTATGTGCCTCTGGAACAGACGGTCAGAGGTTTTGCAAAGATAGTGGACGGCGAGATGGATGAATATCCCGAAGCCGCATTTTATAATGTGGGGACCATAGACGATGTTCCCGCAAAGGCAAAGACCCTATGAATGCATTTAATCTGAGGATCCTGGAAGCGGATTCCATATTTTATGAAGGAGACTGCGTGTCGCTCATAGTCCCCACCCAGTCGGGGGCTTACGGAGTGTTGGCAAACCATGCCAATGAGATCGCGGCCATAGTCCCCGGTGAGGTCAAGTTTAAAACCGGGGAAAACGAGGAATTCAAGGTGGCCTCCATATCCCGCGGCATTATCAAGATAGAGGGGCCGGATGTGCTGATCCTGGCGGATTCCGTGGAGGACATAAACGAGATAGACGTAAACCGTGCCCGGCGCGAAGCCCAGAGGGCCAGGGAGATACTTCAGAAAAAGAGTTCTCTCAGGGAATTCCTGCTGGCCAGAACCCAGCTGGACCGTTCCATGAACAGGATGAAGCTGCACAATAAGTATTACAATGAAGATAATTTCGATTTCTGATCGCCTTTGCGCACTTGAAAAGTAAAGGGAATGATGATATAATTACTCAAATTGTGCAAAGATTGACAATACAGATTACGTTTTAGGAGGTTTGATCAATGAGATTAGTTACCAGATCCGATTTTGACGGTTTGGCCTGTGGCGCTCTGTTACTTGAGGCAGGTATCATCGACAGCTGGAAGTTTGCACATCCCAAGGATCTTCAGGATGGCCTGGTGGAGATAGATGAGAATGACTGCCTGGCAAATGTACCTTTTGTCGAGGGCTGCGGTTTATGGTTCGATCATCACTCCAGCGAGCACGAGAGGCAGTCTCTCGAGGGCAAATATAAGGGCGAGAGCAGGATCACTCCTTCCTGCGCACGTATCATTTATGAGTATTATGGCGGCAGGGAGAGATTCCCTCAGTTTGACGATATGATGGAGGCCGTGGACAAGGTTGATTCAGGTAATCTGACTGCGGATGAGATCATGAATCCCAAGGGCTGGATCCTGGTGGGATTTCTGATGGATCCCAGGACGGGCCTCGGCAGATGGAGACAGTTCACCGTGCCGAATTACAGGCTGATGGAGATCCTGATGGAGGCCTGCAGGACCAAGTCTACGGAGGAGATATTGGCTCTTCCCGATGTGCAGGAGCGTATCGAGGTATATAATGAGCAGACCGAGAAATTCAAGGAGATGGTAAAGGCTCATACCAGGACGGAGGGCAATGTTATTATTACCGATCTGCGCGGCGTGGATCCCATTTACACAGGCAACCGTTTCCTGATTTACAGTATGTATCCCGATCAGAACATCTCCGCATGGATCGTCAGCGGTAAAGGTGGAGCAGGCTGTTCGGCTGCAGTGGGTTACAGCATACTGAACAAGACCTGCGATATAAATGTGGGTTCACTGATGCTTAAGTATAACGGCGGCGGACATAAAAAGGTGGGCACCTGCCAGTTCTCGGATGAGGATATGGCTACGGAGCTTCCCAAGATGCTGGATGAGCTGCTTGAGCTTGCAAATGCCTGACCGGCCTTTTTGAGGATTTTTGTTATGGCACCGTAGTTTTATTGCGGTGCCGTTTTTTTTCGATGAATACCGATCTTTATTTTTATCATGAGCGATAAGGTACTGTATATCGTCATACCGGCGTATAACGAAGAAAAGAATATAAGAAGGACTGTGGCGGAGTGGTATCCGGTCCTCTCCAGACATAACGGGAACGGCAGATCCCGGATGCTGGTGATAAACGATGGCAGCAAGGATTCCACCTATGAGATACTGACTGAGCTGGCTAAGGATTACCGGCTGCTGCAGCCTGTGACAAAGAAAAACGGGGGTCACGGTGATACCTTGCTCTACGGCTATGACATGGCCATAAAGGCGGGGGCGGATTACATCTTCCAGACCGATTCGGACGGACAGACTGACCCGCTTGAGTTTGAGCCATTTTGGGAGAGCCTTAAGGACTATGACGTGGTGATAGGACAGAGACCGGTAAGAGGCGACGGCTTCGGACGCAAGGTCATAGAAAAGGTGGTCTGCATCCTGCTGTTCCTGGTGTTCGGGGTCAGGGTCTCGGACGCGAATGCCCCCTACAGGCTTATGAAGGCCGGGGTGCTTGAAAAGTATCTGGGCATGCTGCCCGAGCATTTCAATATCCCGAATATCATGCTCACCACTTATTTTGTCAAATATAAGGAAAAGGTGAAATTTATAAATGTGAGCTTTAAGCCCAGGCAGGGCGGGAAAAACTCCATCAATCTGAGAAAGATCTTCGCCATAGGGATAAAGGCCGTGGGGGATTTCATAAAGCTTAAAAAGGAAATGTGAGATGACAAAAAAGAAGTATCTGATCCTGGGGGGAGGCCCTTCGGGACTGACTCTTGCAAATAAACTGCTGGACAAGGGAGAAGAGGATTTTCTCCTGATCGAAAAGGAAGACAGGGCGGGAGGCTTATGCCGCACGGAATATGTGGGCTCCAACCCTGTGGATATAGGCGGCGGCCATATACTGGATGTGAGATCCGAAAGGGTCTGCGAATATATGTTCCGTTTTCTCCCCAGGGAAAAATGGAACAGTTTTGACCGTGATTCCAAGATCTGGTTTAAGGACCAGTTCATGGGTTCGCCCTTTGAGTCCCATATCTGGCAGCTTCCGGTGGAGGATCAGGTCAGATATATCAAATCCGTGGCAATAGCCGGCTGTAATCTGGGTACCCCAAAGCCTGAAAAGTTCGTGGACTGGATCAGGTGGAAGCTGGGGGACGAGATAGCCGAAAACTATATGCTTCCCTACAACCGTAAGATGTTTACTTCTAATCTTGACTCGCTGGGGACCTACTGGCTGGAAAAGCTTCCGGACGTATCCTTTGAGGATACCCTGATGAGCTGTCTGGAGCGCAGGTTCTACGGAAAGCATCCCGGCCACGCCAGATTCTATTATCCTGATAAGGAAGGCTACGGAGATGCTTTTTTGGCCATGCAGGAGCGCCTTGGAGACAGGTATCTGGGAGGCGTCAGGGTCACATCCCTGGATGTGGAAAACCGGATCGTAAACGGGGAATTTACGGCGGATAATATAATCGTGACCATCCCCTGGACCGACATAAAAGAATATAAGGGTCTTGAGGACGGATATCTGGATGATATGGGACGGCTTAAATACAGTGGGATCCGGGTGGATTACCATCTTGAGAAGCTGCCCTTTGAGACGGGGGCCCACTGGATCTATTATCCCCAGGAGAGCTACGCCTATCACAGGATACTGGTGCTTTATAATTTTTCACCCAAGAGTACCGGATACTGGACGGAGACCAATCTGGAAAGGGTGGATCTGTTGGAGGGCAAAGCAGACCTTTCATATAAGAATACATACGCATATCCCCATAATACCCTGGATAAACCCCGGATCATGAAGGATCTTCTGGCCCGGATGGAAAAGGACGGGGTGATCGGTCTGGGAAGATGGGGAGAATGGCAGCATTACAACTCTGACGTAGTGATGGAAAAGGCCATGGATCTGGCTGAAAAACTGGCTTAGCGGCAGGCTTTGACAAAATACCACTTGCATAAGAAGAAAAAATGTTGTATAAAATTAGATGTTTTGTGTGATCGGGAGCATATAGAGGAGGAATCATGTCAAAATATCTGGTTATAGTGGAGTCGCCTGCCAAGGTAAAGACCATAAAGAAATTTCTTGGCTCGAATTATGATGTGACAGCCAGTATGGGGCATGTGAGAGATCTGCCCAAGAGCAAGCTGGGTATCGATCTGGAGCATGGCTTCGAGCCTCAGTATATCACCATAAGGGGAAAGGGTGACCTGCTGGCCACCATGCGCCGTCAGGTAAAAAAGGCGGACAAGGTCTATCTGGCCACCGACCCTGACCGTGAGGGCGAGGCTATTTCCTGGCATCTTTCCAAGGCTTTGAATATAGCCGAAAAGGATATACACAGGATCACTTTCAATGAGATAACTAAGACCGCGGTCAAGGAATCCCTCAAGCATTCCAGAGGGATAGATATGGATCTGGTGGATGCTCAGCAGGCAAGACGTATCCTGGACCGTATGGTGGGATATGAGATATCGCCGGTATTGTGGGCAAAGGTTAAGCGCGGGCTTTCCGCCGGCAGGGTTCAGTCGGTGGCCCTTCGCATAATCGCCGACAGGGAAGCGCAGATTGCTGCGTTCATCCCGGAGGAGTACTGGACCATAGACGCCGATTTTGCGGTTGAGGGCCTTAAAAAGCCTGTCAGGGCCTCGTTCTACGGCGATGAAAATAAAAAGCTGCCTGTTACAAACGAGAAACAGGCAAAGGAGATAGAAGAAAATATCAAAAAAGGCCCTGTGAGCGTGCAGGAGGTCAAGAAGGGCAGCAGGATGAGAAAGGCTCCCCTTCCTTTTACCACCTCCACTCTCCAGCAGGAGGCAGGCAAGGTCCTGAATTTTGCCACCCAGAAGACCATGCGCATAGCGCAGCAGCTCTATGAGGGCGTGGAGATAAAGGGCGTGGGTACCGTGGGACTTATTTCCTACCTGCGTACGGATTCCACCAGAGTGTCGGATGAAGCCATGAATATGGCGGTAAACTATATCAGGGCTAATTTTGCCCCCGAATACCTGGCTGAGAGTCCGGAAAAGAAATCTTCCCAGGGAAAGATCCAGGATGCCCATGAGTGTATCAGGCCTACAGACCTGTCGCTGGATCCCGCATCCATAAAGGGGTCTTTAAGCCGCGACCAGTTCAGGCTGTACCAGCTGATATATAAGAGATTCCTGGCCAGCTGCATGACAAGCGCCAGATACGAGACCATGTCGGTAAAGATAAAGGCAGGCTCCTATATTTTTACCGCAGCGTCATCAAAGCTAATATTTGACGGCTTTTTAAAGGTTTATGTGCCCGATGAGGAAAAGGATGAGGAGACGGATCTGTCGGCGGATATCACCGAGGATTCAAAGCTGACTCTTAAGGATACGGAGAGCAAAAAGCATTTTACCCAGCCTCCGGCTCATTACACGGAAGCCTCTCTGGTAAAAGCCCTGGAGGAAATGGGAGTGGGCAGGCCTTCTACCTATGCCCCTACCATAACCACCATTCTGGCACGCCGTTATGTGACCAAGGAAAACAAGAATCTTTACATTACCGAGATAGGTGAGATAGTCAATAATATTATGAAGGAGGCCTTTCCCTCCATCGTCGATGTGAATTTTACCGTAAATTTTGAGACTCTGCTGGACGGCGTGGAAGAGGGAAATGTAGCCTGGAAGAGCGTGATAGAGAATTTCTATCCGGATCTGCATGAGGCAGTGAAAAAGGCCCAGGAGGAGATCGAAAAGACCCAGATCCAGGATGAGGTGACCGACGAGATCTGCGAAAGCTGCGGACGTAATATGGTGATAAAGTACGGCCCTCATGGAAAATTCCTGGCCTGCCCCGGTTTTCCGGACTGCCGGAATACCAGGCCCTATTTTGAAAAGACCGGCGTCGTATGTCCCAAGTGTAAGAGCGACATAGTCATCAAGAATACCAAGAAGGGACGAAGATATTACGGCTGTCTGGGCTTCCCGGACTGTGATTTCATGTCCTGGAACCGGCCTTCTAAGACACCCTGTCCCAAGTGCGGCTCGCTTCTGGTCTACAAGGGGTCAAAGCTCACCTGTACCTCACAGGATTGTGATTATATAGGCGAGGAAAAGGATAAGGATGAGTGAAAAAAGGATAGCTTTTTTTCAGTATGATATGCAGGTAGGGGGAATACAGCATTCCCTTTATGCTCTCCTTTCGCGTATTAAAGAAGATAAAGACATTTGTGCGGATGTTTTCATAAACCATCCCGCAGATGTCTTTTATGATTTGGGAAAACTTGAAGATACCGGAAACATACGTATCTTCTTTACCAGACCTCTTCCTTACTACAACAGGCTGATGAACTTCGAAAATGCGAAGGCCCTGTACATGGATCAGATAAAGGCCGATATTTTTGACGCCTTAAACGGCGGTCCTATGGATTATGATCTGGCCCTGGATTTCAATTCCTATCAGAACGACTGCGCCCTGGGAACCCTGGCGGTGAATGCTTCCATGCGGATCTGCTGGATACACAATGATGTGCAGAAAAAGCTGGCCCAGGAAAAGAAATATGCCGTGCTCCATCATTTTTTCAAGGAAAAATACGGCCTGTACGATGTTTTTGCGGCGGTGTCGGAGGGAGTGATCCTTCCTTTCCGCAAGGTGAATCCCGGGGCAAAGGAAAACAATATCATCTGCCGCAACATGCTGGACGAGATGCTGTTTAAGGAGGCCCTTTCCCTGCCTTCGCCCTATACGGACGTGAAGAAAAGGAATGTGGTATGGGTGGGGTGTCTCAACCATCAGAAGGGCACTGACATCCTGTGTGATGTCATCAGAACGGCCTGTGTGGATGATGCCGGCAAGGATCTGCATTTTACCGTGATCGGCACCGGACCCGAACATAAGAAGATGTGGAGCTTTATCGAGAAGCATTCCCTCGCCGACAAGGTGAGCCTTAAGGGAACCTTGAAGAATCCGCTGCCCTATATACTGAATGCGGACGTATATCTGTCCACCTCGCGGTATGAGGGCCAGGGGATCAGCATGCATGAGGCTGCGGCCCTGGGGACTCCCGTGCTGCTGCCTACACATCTTTCCCCCTACATAGAGACCGAAGGGAAGTTCTTCTGTTCCGATGACGGGGAGATGGAACCTATCTTCAGATTTACGGATAAGCTGGCGGAGGGCGTGCTGGCGACGCCCAAAAGAGAGTCGGTCATCGATCCCTTCGAGATCAGGGAGAAGGTTTACGGCTACAACAACGCCGCCTACGGGCAGTTCCTATCACTCCTGGAACTTGCGTGAAACAAAGGCCATTTTTTACAAGCACTTGTATTTTTCATAAAAAAAAATTATAATGAAATACAAGGTGTTGACCACATCCAGGGAGCACCTTATGACAAGGGGACAGACGTACCCCTTTTTCGGCGTATTTATACGCCGCTTCGATCGGAGGAATTATGGTTAATTCTGATGTATATAATTATATAAATGTCCTGGATAAGGCTGCGGATGCCGCGGCTTTGCGCAACAGGATAATCGGTGACAATATAGCGAATGTGGACACCCCGGGATACAAGAGGCAGGATGTGTCCTTCGAGGAGGATCTGCGAAGAGCTCTCAAAAATTCCCGCTATGTCACCCTGGATGACAAGGTGGATTCGGTGAGGCTGGAGCGCCTGAACGGTACGGTTTACACGGATTATGCCAATTATTCCTACAGGATGGACCGGAATAATGTGGACATAGACAACGAAAATGTGGAACTGGCTTCCAACCAGCTCAAGTATAACGGTATCACCCAGAGCGTGAATTCACAGTTCAACCATCTCAAGTCGGCCATGAGCTCAGGTAATTAAATTGACCTTCAGGAGCACAGCCGCAGATCTCACAGGAGGTAAGATATGAGTATTTTTTCATCATTCGGAATAAATGCTTCGGGTCTGACAGCCGAGCGTTTCCGTATGGATATAATATCCGAGAATATAGCAAATGCAAACACCACAAGGACTGAGGACGGCACTCCTTATGTGCGTAAGATAGTGACCTTCCAGGAAAAGAACAAGACAGGGGCCACATTCAACAGCATGTTGGCATCCCAGAGCAAATACAACCGTTATGGCGGTGACGGAGTAAAGGTGGGGGGAGTTTATGAGGACAAGGTGAGCCAGATGAACATGGTCTACGATCCTTCCCATCCCGATGCGGACGAAAACGGATACGTGCTCTATCCCAACGTAAACACCATAACCGAGATGACCAACCTCATCGACGCCAGCCGTGCCTACGAGGCCAACAATACGGCTTTTTCAGCGACTAAGGCCATGGCCCTCGAAGGGCTCAGCGTAGGCCAGTCGTAATATGATCTTATTTTGCTGAATTGGCTATAGACACCATAAGTTCTTGTCATCCTGAGGAACGTAGTGACGAAGGATCTTGGATTTGGAAGGTGGAGGAGAAGATATGACACCACAGAGAATAAATAGTATAACCGATTTTTATAATCTGAGCTCGGACGCCATAAAGAATGCAGCCACTAACAGCTCCACGGCCACCATAGCCCCGGAGCACAACTTCGGCAGCTTTCTGAATGCGGCGGTGAACCAGCTCAACGAGACAAACTCCTATCTGCATAAGGAAGAAGAGGAAGAGATCAAATGGGCGCTGGGACTGACGGAGAACACCCATGACCTGGCCATCGCCCAGACCAAGGCCCAGACTTCGCTGCAGTATACCGTCGCACTCAGGGACAAGTTTGTGGCGGCCTACAGAGAGATCATGCAGATACAGGTATAAGGATAGTGGATCATGCCCGAAAGAATTCGTGAATTACTGGAAAAATTAAAGGAATGGTGGAACAAGTTCACACCTAAGCAAAAGACGCTGATAGTATGCTCCGTGGTGGGAGTCATAGTGGGCCTTACCATACTGGTGACGGCCATCACCGCTCCGAAATACACCACCCTGATAGTCTGCGACAATACGAAGCAGGCCTCCGAGATAAAGGATCTGCTGGATTCAAACGGCATGACCTATCAGATCTCGGATGATGGATTAAAGATAGACATACTGCAGGATGAGCTGTCCAGCGCCACGCTTTTGCTGGGAGCCAACAATTACCCCACCTACGGCTATGATATAGAGAATGTGTTCTCCGGAGGCTTCTCCACCACTGAGGCCGATAAGGAGAAAAAGTACAAGGTTTATCTGGAAAACCAGCTGGAGATGGATCTGGCGGCCAATGACGCCGTGGATGCCGCCTCCGTGACGCTGAACATCCCGGATAACGACGGTACCCTCATAGCCAATCAGGAGGAGTCCTATGCCAGCGTGATGCTGACCCTGAACCAGGATCTGGATCCCGATGCGGCTGCGGCCCTGGCCAGGTTTGTGGCCACGGCCCTGGGCAATACCTCCACCGAGAATATAGTGATCATGGATTCAGTGGGAAGGATGCTGTTTTCGGGAGAGGATGATGCCTCTACCTCGGGCAGCGCCAGCAACCGCCTGACCTATAAGCAGAACTATGAGAACCTGGTGAAGGAGCAGATAAAGGATGCCCTGGTCCAGGCGAAGATATATGACAATGTCCAGGTAGTGCCCAATCTTGACCTGGACTGGTCCATCATGAAGAGGACCCAGCACGATTACACTCCTGCGGAGGGAGCTACCCAGGGCGTGCTTTCCCATGAGGATTCCTACGAGTCCCAGAATGTGGGAGGTAACGGCGGAGTGCCCGGTACCGATGCCAACGGTGAAAATACCTATGTGATCGAGGACAATGCCTACAGCAATTCCTCCGTCACAGAGGAGAGCAAGGACTATCTGCCCAATGAGACCATTACCGATACGGAGAACCCGGGAGGGATAATCAAATATGACACCTCTTCCATAGGCATCACCGCGATCCATTATGTGGTATATAACGAAGAAGAACTGGCCGCATCGGGAGAGCTGGACGGCATCACTTTTGACGAGTTCAAGACCGCCCACGCAGACAGAGTAAAGACAGAGGTGGATCCCGAGGTGGTAAATGTGGTGGCCAGGGCTACGGGAATTCCCGACGGCAATATCCGTATCGTGGCATATGACGAGCCTGTCTTTGTGGATAAGGAGGCCAAGGGAGTCAAGGCTGCGGATGTGATCCAGATCATACTCATAGTTTTGATCCTGGCTCTGCTCGCCTTTGTGGTCATCAGAAGCATGCGCGGAGAAAAACAGCCGGAGGAGCCCGAGGAGGAGCTCTCTCTGGATACCCTGCTCCAGAGTACCCAGGAGGCACAGGAACTGGAGGATATTGAGGGCGAGCAAAAGAGCGAGGCGCGGCTTCTTATCGAGCGCTTTGTGGATGAAAATCCGGAGGCAGTGGCAAATCTTCTGCGCAACTGGCTCCAGGAGGAGTGGTAATCATAAATGGCACAAAAACCAAACGAAGAAGAAAAAACAGTACTCACCGGTTCCCAGAAGGCAGCTATCCTGCTGATCGCGCTGGGACCGGAGAAATCTTCACAGATATTCAAGCATCTTAAGGAAGAGGAGATAGAGGATCTCACTCTTGAGATAGCCAATACCAGGAGCGTCACTACCCAGGTCAAGGAGGAAGTGATCAATG